>JAQCKL010000082.1 GCA_027592485.1 Cyanobacteriota bacterium | reverse complement strand
ATGTGCCTCGCTCTGAGAATAAAAAATCAACTGTTTGGTCAACCACCCGACTCAGATCGTAGTCATCGCTGTTGCGGGCATTAAGCAACAGGTTCTCCAAGCGATTCCATCGAAACTCCCCATCTTTAAATAGCAGGTCTTGCAAGGAAGCGCGTAATTCTGGGGACCCATCCGTCAGCAAGCGCTTGGCCACATAGGGATACGCTTTGCTAAGCACCTTGAACTCAGGATCGACATTGATGGCAATGCCCTCCAGGGTCACCAGGGAACGAATGATTAAGGCATAGTAGGCCGGGACCCGAAAGGGATACTCATACATCAGGGCCGAGAACTCATCGGTGATGCTTTTAAAGTTGAGCTCCGCCACACTGGCCCCTAAGGCATTGTTGAAGACGTCGGCTAGGGCGGGAATAATCGGCCTCAGATCGGTTTCGGGGGTCAGAAATTCTAATTTGACGTAGTCTGCGGCCAGCCCCTCAAAGTCACGGTTGACCATGTGGACAACGGCTTCAATTAGGCCATAGCGTTGGTAAGGCTTGACTTCGCTCATCATGCCAAAGTCGAGGTAAGCCAAGTTGCCATCGGCCATCGCCAATAGGTTGCCAGGGTGAGGATCCGCGTGGAAAAATCCATGCTCTAACAGTTGTCTGAGGGAGCATTGCACCCCAACCTCAATCAGGTGCGTGGCATCAATGCCTTGCTTGGCCAAAGCCTCAATCTGCGTCAGCTTGGTTCCCTCAATCCACTCCATGGTGAGGACGCGACGCGCGGTGTACTGATCATAAATGTGGGGGACGTAGATGTTGGGCAGATGGCCATAGAGTCGGGCAAATCGCTTGGCGTTTTCCCCCTCATGGGTGTAGTCCATTTCTTCGACAATGCGAGCCCCGAACTCATCCATAATGCCGACCAGATCACTGCGGACCCGCTCGACGCGATCGGTAATCCACTGGGCCAACTGTCTCAAAATGTAGAGATCCAGGGTGATGCGCTGGGCTAAGCCGGGGCGTTGCACCTTAATGGCCACGGCTTCACCACTTTTGAGCTTGCCCTTATAAACCTGGCCTAAAGACGCTGCCGCGACGGGGTCAGGCGACATCTCCCCATACACCTCAGCGGGTGTCCCTCCCAGTTCCTGCTCGATGTACTTAAACGCCAACTCATTGGGAAACGGCGGTAGCTGATCTTGCAAGCGCGTGAGTTCCCCCAGATAGGCCGGGGGGACTAAATCGGGGCGGGTCGATAGGGCTTGACCAATCTTGATGTAGGCCGGTCCTAGGCGAGTTAGGAGCAACCGTAATTGTTTGGCGCGTCGGGGTTGTTGAGTTTCAGCTCTTCCCGTGCGGCGATCCCACCACAGGCCTAGATAAAACGTGATGAAAGGCCACAAAATCGCAACGAGCCGCGCCCCCACTTTCAGAGGCCGTTTCTGGTAGTAGGCCTGAATAGCAAGGGCGTCATACTCTGTGCCCTCAAAGGGATCTAGGGTATTTGGGGGCGAACCTGAGAACGGTGCTGAGGGCTCAGAAGAATCGGCCATAGGAGAAAAGCTATCCAAAGAAGGGGCGGCTACGGCAGGTTGGATGGAAGGGGCCTGTGTAAACTATCGTAACAAACCTTGCGATCGCCCACGAATGGGCGAGAGGCTAGCGATCTCCGTATAGTTCTGATGTATTGCTTGGGGTGGGCGGCCATGGGCTAAGTCGGCACCCTGCTGGGTGATTCCAGGGACTTAGGGATTCGTGTCATAGTGTCTTTGAGATTGCCCTTGACCTAAAGCGCTACGTTATGTTGTTGTCCTTGCAGATCGAAAACTTTGCCCTGATCGATCAACTGCAACTCTCCTTTGAGGGCGGTCTGAATGTCTTGACCGGGGAGACTGGGGCGGGCAAGTCCATTGTCTTAGATGCGATCGATGCGGTATTGGGAGGGCGTGTCAGCCAGCGGATGGTGCGTTCTGGGGAAACCCGCGCGTTGGTAGAGGCGACCTTTTCCCTGGCTCAGGGTACTCGGGATTGGTTGGAGACGCAGCAGATTGATGTGGAGGGCGATCGCCTCGTCTGTAGTCGGGAGTTAACCCTCGGGCGCGGCACCGTGCGGAGCCGCTCCAAGCTCAACGGGGTTGCGGTCAATAAGCCCCTGATCGAAGCCTTGCGGTTGCACTTAGTGGAAATTACCGCCCAAGGACAAACCCTGCAGGTGGGAGACCCCGTTTTGCAGTTGGCCTGGCTAGATGGGGTGGGGGGTGACCCTTTGGCCCAACAACGCCACCAGGTGGCCACGGATTATGAAGCGGCCACAGCGGCTCACAGGGCTTTAGAGCGCCGTCGCCGGGCTGAGCAACAGCGCCAAGAACAGCTCGATCTGTTTGACTATCAATGCCAGGAACTGAGCGCTGCAGCCCTGGACGATCCAGAGGAGCTGGTTCAACTCGAACAAGAGCGGCAGCGGCTTACCCATGCCGTAGATTTACAGCAGCAGAGCTACCAGGCCTATCAAATCCTTTATGAAAATGATCAGGGGGATGCGGCTTGCTCAGACTTGCTGGGTAAAGCAAGCCAGATCCTGGAGGAGATGCTGCGCTATGACAACCAGGTGGAACCGATCTTGGATTTGATTCATGATGCTCTGACCCAAGTGGAAGAGGCCGGGCGGCAAATCAATGCCTATGGAGAGGGGATTGAGACCGATCCCCAACGTCTAGAAACCATTGAGAATCGCATTAGCCAACTGAAGCAGTTGTGCCGCAAGTACGGGCGATCGCTCCCGGAACTGATTGGGTATTACCAAGAAATTCAGGCGTCTTTGGATGCCCTGAATGGGGAGGGTCAATCCCTAGAGGCGCTAGAAGCGACCTATGAAACCCAGCAAGCGGCGCTCATCGACAGTTGCGCAACGCTAACCCAACAGCGCCAAAAGGCGGCCCAACTCCTGGCCAATCGCCTGGTAGCGGAGTTAAAGCCCCTAGCGATGGAGCAGGTGCAGTTTAAGGTGGCGCTCACCCCCCTACCCCCTACCGCCACGGGAGCCGATCAAGTGGAATTTCTATTTAGCCCTAACCCTGGCGAACCCCTGCAGCCCCTAGCGGATACGGCCTCCGGGGGAGAAATGAGTCGCTTTCTGTTGGCTCTCAAAGCCAGCTTTTCTGAAGCGGCGGCGGTGGGGACCTTGGTCTTTGATGAAATTGACGTGGGGGTGTCGGGGCGGGTGGCCCAGGCGATCGCCGAAAAGCTTTACCATTTGGGGCGATCGCAGCAGGTCCTGTGCGTCACTCACCAACCGATGGTGGCGGCCATGGCCGATGCCCATTTCCGCGTGGGCAAAGAAACCATCGAGCAGCCCGTGGCCGCCGCCAAGGGTCGCAAAGCGTCGCGCACCAGTACCGCCACTCAAGAGGATCAAGTCCGTACCGTGGTGCGGGTCAAGCCCTTGGATGTGGCCGAACGCCGGGATGAACTGGCCCAACTGGCGGGTGGCCAATCCCATCAAGATGCCCTCAGCTTTGCTGAGGCGCTCTTGGCCCAAGCCCAAACCCTGCGTGTCGAAGCGGCTTCATCCTCATCGTCTTGACGGGGCATGACACTGCGGTGTCCTAGGCAAAGTGGCCAGCGCTATAAGATGGGCAGTGGTCAGTCTTGGTCAGTTGCTTATGCTCTTGCCGATTGCGCTTATCGATCCCTCCCTAGACAACCCGGTCATTGAAGAAGGCTTACAGAAATTCTTGCTGGTGCTTTCCGTTTCCTTGGGGGTAGCGACCCTATCCCGCGCCCTGAGCTGGCTACGCAACATTCCTTACACACTGCTGCTGCTGCTCGTGGGACTAGGACTCGCCATCCTCGATGTGCGGCTGATTAACCTGTCTCCAGAATTAATCCTATTTATCTTCTTGCCGCCGCTACTCTTTGAAGCAGCGTGGAATATCAAGTGGTCAGCGCTCAAGAAAGACTGGTTACCCATTACCCTTTACGCCATCCTGGGGGTGGTGATCTGCGTGGGTGGCCTCTTTGCCGGGCTGCGGGGGATCGCTGGCACCTCGGTGGCAACGGCGCTATTGGTGGGGGCCAGCCTCTCGGCCACGGATCCCGTTTCGGTGGTAGCCCTGTTCCGTGAATTAGGGGTTGATAAACGGCTGACCACCTTGATGGAAGGGGAAAGCCTCTTTAATGACGGGGTGGCCGTGGTCGCCTACAACTTGCTCTTGGGGTTGGCCCTGGGCTTGGAGCAGTTTGAGGTACCGGTGACCATCGCTCGTTTCTTGCTGTTTGTGGGGATCGGGGTCAGCGTCGGGGGCCTGATTGGCTTCGGGATTTCTTTTCTGACCCAGCGGTTTGATTTGCCCTTGGTTGAGCAGTCGCTCACATTGGTCTCCGCCTACGGTACCTATCTGGTGGCAGAGCAATTGGATGGTTCGGGCGTGATTGCTGTGGTCACCACTGGATTGATTTTGGGGAACTTCGGCTCCCGGATTGGGATGAATCCTCGGACTCGATTACTGGTGTCAGAATTTTGGGAGTTTGTCGCCTTTTTCGTCAATTCCATCGTCTTTTTGTTGATTGGCGATCAGGTGGTTTTCAAGGGGTTAATCAGTAATCTAGACACGATTTTGGTGGCGATCGCCATCATTATTGTGGTGCGGGCCATTAGTATTTTTGGCCTGGGGGCCTTGAGCAATTGGTGGGTGGGCTCCGAGATCAGTTTGCAGGGCCAAACCTTGCTGTGGTGGGGTGGCCTGCGGGGATCGGTTTCGGTTGCCTTGGCTTTGAGCGTCCCCGCCGTTCTTGAAGATCGGGAGGAAATTATTGCCATTGTGTTTGGGGTGATGCTGTTTACCCTACTGGTGCAGGGCTTGACCACTAAACCCCTTTTAGAAGTGCTGAATCTCCTAGGAGACCAACCGCTGCGACAGCGCTATAACCAATCGGTCGCCAGACGCATGGCCCTGACTCGGGTGCTAGAGCGTTTACAACAAATTCAACAGCAACAGGAAGTCGATCCAGAATATTGCAAGTATCAAATTGCTTTGGTAGAAGGGCAACTCAACCAAGTGACGATGGAGCTACAGACCTTGCGGCAAGAACACCCAGATCTACAAGCCTTCGCCATTGAACAAATGAAAGAGGAATTGCTGGCAATTGAAGCGGATACCTATGCCGAGTTGATTCGTGCGGGGCAACTCAAAGATGAAATGGCACCCCTGCTGCAATCCGTCTTGATGGAAGATATTATGCCTGAATCAGCCACCTGAATCGGCCAGCTCAGGGCGTTCTCTGGCAATCATTCTCCTTGAATCTTGAGGGGTTGAATGGGTGAGGGGGGGTGTAAGCGCCGCCGCCGTTGCCAAGGGGCCGATAAGCCTGGATCGGGTAAGCCTGGATCGGATAAGACATCAGACAGGTCTGGCGGAGCGATGGGTGTTCTGTTCACAACGGCTTGCCCTTGCCGGTCATCCACTTGACGCTTGTAATGGTCTCGCTCTGCAGCTAAGGTCTGGCACCGCTGTTTCAATTGGGTTTGGCGACCCAATTGATCAGCGAGGGCGGTTTCTAATTCGTGAATTCGCACTTGCTGGACCCGTAGGGCATGGCGAAGGGTGATGACTTCATCCTCGGGAATAGGGGTGTTCAAGCGTTCTAATCCCGCTTGATCAGTGGGATCTGAGGTCTCGGAATCCATCGCCTCCGAGGCAGTCGTTTCAGCGATCGCCGTCAAGGTCGTCTGGAGCGCCCCAGTGAGGTGAGCCAGGTCAGCATGGTGATGGTGCACCATCGCCGCTAAGGTTTGGACATAGTAACGGGCACTCTGCAATTGCCCCCCCAAACTCACCGCCATAGAGCGGGCCACCATCACCTCTGCCTCTAGTTCAAGGGTTTGGGTGTCGTCAGTAACTGCTAGATTTTGGCCATCCTGGCAGTAATCGCGAACATGCTGCAGGTAAGACTGCAGCTCCATTTCCCCTTGCTGGATCTGAAATTGCAAACGATTGAGGGTGGATTGTTGATGGTCCACCCAGTCATCTAAGAGGCCCGCCATATGTTGGAGCAGGGACGGCTGGGTGGTGTTGAGGTGGGTCAGTTGGGATCTGAGGTAGGCGATCGCTTGTTCTTGAACGTTGGCGTACTTCTCCGTTGTCGCCAGTTGTGACTCTAGCCATTGTTGATCCTGGACCTGCTCTTTGAGGTCTTCGAGGGAATATAGGGCTTGATCTAACGCTTGCTGTAATAGGCAAACCCGTTGCACCAACTTGAAGTCAAGGGATTCTTCTTGGGGCATTAGTCTCTGCAGGGTGACAGGTTGGGTTGCTGGACTGTGCTAACTCTAACAAAGGTTTTGGGACCGATTAGAGACTGTCACAGACCCTTTACGGTCTACCGCCATGGGTCGATGCTGCCGTCGATGCCGCCATAGATGGCGACAATTGGGCTTTTTTCAACGCGGCCAAAGCTTGGGTAATTTGGGCGAGCATACGATGTTCCCCTTGGGCATGCAAGATTGAGGCGGCGGCTTCTAGATCGGCAATGGCGGCTGGATACTGCTGCTGCTGCTGATAGAGTGCGCCCCGATAGCAATAGGGCAAAGCCATTTGGGGGGCATGGTTAATGGCAGCGGTTTGGTCTGAGATCGCCGCTGGCAGGTTACCTTGCTTTTGATACACCTGCCCCCGATAAAAGTAAGGAATGGCTGAGGTCGGTTCAATCTCAATGGCGGCGGTCCAATCGTCGATCGCTGACTCATACTGCCCCTGCTGAAGATAGACCCAGCCACGGTTACAGCGCGCCGCCCACTGGGTGGGGGTGAGGGTCAGCGCCTGATTAAAATCGGCTAGAGCATGGTGCAGTTGTTGACGATCGATCCAGACCACGCCCCGGTTATTTAAAGCTAAGGGATCCTCTGGATTTAGCTGTACGATGCGCGAATAATCGGCGATCGCCCCCTCTAGATCCTTGAGGTCATAGCGGGTCCCGGCTCGGTTAAAGTAGGCCATGGCATCCTTTGCCGTAAGGGTAGGGTTATCAAACCGCTGTAGGAGGCGATCAATCACAGCGGTATCAGTGGTACGCAGCCGGACATCCAGATTAGGCAGGGCGGTGCTAGCGGCAGGTAGGGTATCGAGCCCCACAATGGCATGGGCGCGATCGCACACTAAAAACTGTTCCTCCGTGCCCAAAATCTTGAATTTAAAGTGATCGGGATAGCGTTGCTTTAGGGGTAGCAGTTGCTTCAGCGCCTGTTGCAGACGTTGGTGCAAAACAGTGGTTAAATTCCAGGGCTGGCGAATCCCCTTGACCAGTTGCCCTTGATGGCGATCGCTAGGATGGCACCAGCCAATCTCTAGGCGACACTGACGCTCTAGCACTTCCCGGAATCGTGCCAATAATTCTGCGTCTAG
The DNA here is from genome assembly GCA_027592485.1 of Cyanobacteriota bacterium. Taxonomy (GTDB): domain Bacteria; phylum Cyanobacteriota; class Cyanobacteriia; order Phormidesmidales; family Phormidesmidaceae; genus PCC-6406. The sequence goes on along the minus strand of JAQCKL010000082.1, from coordinate 4,442 downwards.
TTCCGTCGATGGCGACCAAGGCCAGACCATCACCACCCGGTTCTGGGCCTGATCCAAAGCCCTAAGGAGAGCCTGATTGATCGGGGTATCCCAGCGATCAGCACTGTCATTTTCTACCGGAAAGGCCATCAGCCATTCATTCCCAGGGGGTGCTGCTGGTGCCGGTGGGATCATGGGCAAGCGTTGCGGTACCTGCCCCGGCTCAGACGGCACCGACATCAGCTGGTGGCGTTGCATCAGCTCCTGTGAGGTTTGTTCTAGGGTGGCCAGTTGCCACTGCAGACTACTGAGATAGGTCGCCGTCGTCCCCCGAATTTCCGTCGTGATATCAAAGGGTACGGAAATATCGTCAAGGCGGGTTTCGATCCGCTCCACCATGCCTGAGAGTTGGGCTACATCGGCCTCCAGCTCCTTCAGGGGTTTCACCGCGCCCCCGTGACTGCCATTTTGGTGAGCCGCGAAGTGGGCGTCTTCCCCAGCCAACCGCAGGGTATGGACATGTTTACGGAGACTGTCTTGATCCGTTTGTAAGGTGTTCAATTTTTCTCCCATAGCCGCGAAATCACGGCGGGGCACTAACTCAGCCACAGCTTTAATCAGTTCCCGCACTTCTCCCTTCAGCAAATTGGGATCGCTGCCATTGGGGGCTTGGCGGAGACGGCGATCTAAATGGCGAATCGCATCTTGGAGGGTGGTTTGGGCGGTTTTACTCTCACTGCCAAGGCTTTCTAAACTGACCCGGAGTTGCATTAACTCGGTTTTGAGCTGAGAAACATCGGCCTCAGTGGCTTCCACCCGAGGTAAGCTCGACAGCCGTTGGACCTGATTTTTAAGGTTACTCAGGGTTGAGCAGACATAGGTGTATTGATCCTGCAACTGGGCCATGTCTTGGTACAAGTGGCTCAAATCAGGGCGTTCGATCGCCTCGATCTTCCGTTCGACCTCTTGCTGGGTCCGTTCCAGTGCTTGGGAAATGCGCACCACGGCGCGATCGCTATGGGCCATGGCCGCCCGCTGCAAATTGTTGATGGTTTCGGGGGTGGGTTGAGCCGTGACCCGAGCTTCGAGGTGGTTCAATTTCTGGGCAATATTTCCTTCTAACGCACCGGCTTTGAGGCCAAGGTTATCCACCCGCTGGGCCACCCGCCTCCTTTCTAAGAGACCTAAGCCCACTAATAGGGTGAGGGGTAACGTCGCCGCTGCGGCCTGTTGGGTTGCGACAGATACCGCCGCCCCGGCTCCTGCTCCCAGCACCAGGGCAGAATCTCGCACGATCGACCAGTCGAGGTTTTTCACAAGATGCACAGGGAGATAAAGAACGATGAAACCCAAAGAGGGAAACCCAATTCAGGTCAGACAGGAAGCCTGGGGGCGGATATAGCGCTGGCCACCTTGCTTAGGACCCTGAGGATCGCTCTGATCCTTAGCACAGAAGCACATGGGCTCGTCGTCTTTTCCCACCCAAACTGGTGACTGCGATCAATGCCCCATCTGATCGGGTGAGGTCCACAGGTCAGCACTGTTTCAATTTTCGGATTCCTTTTGAGCCCATCAGGAAAAAATCATTGGCGCACGGCTGGTTGGGCAAAATTACCGACGCTATTCAGGGGCTATATCAGTCACTCGTTTCCCCTCGACCAGCGGAGCATTTCTACAAAAAGCCGCTGATGTCGGTCACAACATCAGCGGCTACTAAAAGGTTAGCGATACGAAAACTGGGCGCGAAGCTTCAGCCTCTACATCTCATGGGCGTACTTAACGCCTCGATAGGTGAGTTCCACCGTGCCATGGTGCCGGGCAGCCAGGTGAAAGTGCTTACGCTTGAGGGGAGCGCCTCGATACACGCCAATTTCTTCTAAACCATCTTGATCTAGCTTGGGGAGTTGGGCTTCGTAGTGGTGGCCCCGATAGGAGAGTTGCATATTGTGAGAGTCCTTTTGACGATCTTTACTAAAAGAGTGGCCCTAGCCGTCATGTCAGGAACCTGGGACATAGGAGGTAAACTGTAGTCTCCTATGCTATTTATAACGCACAGCTATGATTTCTGTAGGTTTTTGCCATGGTCCGACCGATCTCTTTACGATTGTTAGGGGTTCTTAGTAACCGGTGCCCTTAACGCTGTCTTTACCTGGAAGGGGATTGCAATCTTTATAGTTGGAGACGAGTCCCCGTATCTAAATCAGCGGCACCATGCGTTTTTGCCATCAACTTGGTCTGTGTCTCAGCGGTCTGTTAGTGCTGGTGGGATGTACCCCCAGGCTGAATGTGACTGGGATCGAAGCTGAGATCAAAGCAGATATCGAGCGTCAGGGTCGCCGCATTTCCCTGTTAGAGGTCCGTTGCCCGCCTCAAGTGGTGCGCCAGGCTGGGGCCTATTTTCGCTGTGTCGGCACCTTAAAGCCCGAGGGTGAATTCACCATTAACGTCACCCAGGCGGATGACGAGGGCGCGGTGAACTGGGATATCCCCAACTCTCAAATCATCCTAAACCTGGTGAAATTGGAGGCCAACATTCAAGAGGAATTGGCTAAGCGGCTGGCAAAACGGGCAATTATTGACTGTGGGGCGGTTTATCGCGTCAATCAGCCCGGTGAGCAGTTTGAATGCCAGGTGGTCGGGGGCTTGGCTTTGGGGGCAGAACGGATTGAAACCATATTGGTTAAGGTCACGCCTGAGGGGGACCTGAGTTGGCATGAAGTCCGGGAAAGTAATTTGGCGCTGGGTGCTGCCTCTACGCCCACAACCAGTGCCGTCTCAGGCGCTGCATCGACAACGGGTGCAAGCCCTGAGTCCCAGGCTGACAATGTCCCTAACGCTTCTGCTGAGAAGGTCGCGGGGACTCGGGAGGTGGAGCGGCCTCGAATTGCCGGGGATGATGATTAATCACGGTAGCGCCAAAGCTTATTTGGCCCTTAACCCAATCAAAATTTTTCGTTAACGATTAATGTACGGCACCTTAATCTGGGGCCGATACCTTACGGGGTGGTTTGTCAAACCTTGTCTGTTGCCTCAACATCCCGGAGTGTGCTGTATGTTTGCGAATGGATTCAAGATTGCTGGTGTTTTAACCGCCGCTGCGACCGTGGTTGGCTTGGCCGCTCCTGCGACTCAAGCTCAAATCTCTGGCAGTATTCTCATCGACGGTTCTAGCACCGTTTTCCCCATTACCGAGGCCATGGCTGAGGACTTCTCGATCGCTAATCCTGGCGTAGAAGTGAGCGTGGGCGTCTCGGGTACGGGGGGTGGCTTTAGTAAATTTTGCGCCGGTGAGACCGTTATCAATAACGCCTCCCGCGCCATCAAAGGTTCTGAGACAGAAGCCTGTGCCGCTAACGGCATCGAGTTTACCGAAATTCAAGTGGGCATCGACGCGATCACGGTTGTGGTCTCTAGTGACACCCAAATCTTTGGCTCACCCGGCACCGTCGAAGGTCTCAGTATTGACCAACTCAACGCTATTTGGGATCCGTCTGCTGAGCGTCGCATCCGCCGCTGGAGCCAGGTAGATCGCAGTTGGGCTAACCGCCTGATGGTTCTCTTTGGCCCTGGTACCGATTCCGGCACCTTCGATTTCTTCACCGATGAAGTCAATGGCGAAGAAGGCGCGAGCCGGGCTGACTACACCGCGAGCGAAGATGACAACATCTTGGTCCTTGGGGTGTCTCGCAGTCCCTATGCCCTCGGTTACTTTGGTCTGGCTTACTACCTTGAGAACCAAGACACTCTAAAGGCCCTACCCATTGAAGGGATCGCACCTAGCTTTGAAACTGCGGCTTCTGGGGATTACCCCCTCTCTCGGCCTTTGTTCATGTACGTCAACAATGACGCCCTGGAGCGTCCTGAAGTCGCGGCTTTTGTTGAGTTCTACTTAGAAACCGCTCGCGACACCGACCTGGTGAGAGAAGTGGGTTATGTCGCCATGGAAGAGGATCTATACACCACCATTCTTGCCGATTTGGGTCTGTAGGTGTTTGGTCTAAATCGTCAGTGAGCATGGGTTTCTTAGACCTGATTTTGGCTTGAAAGTCCACTCAAGTTCTGACCATTGATTGGAACTTTGAGCTCACTTCATATCAAGCATCTCCAGCCATCTTGGTTTGGGGATGCTTTCTTCCTTTTCGCATCAATGTGTATTGCAATGGGGCGATCGCCTAGCCTCCTATTCGCCATCTATGTCAGCTTCAGACACCTTAGAGAAACCTATCGCGCCACCAGCCCGACCGTCCCAGCCGCGAAACTGGGGATGGTTAGTTGCGCCATTAATGGCCATATCGTTTGTGCTGCACGTAGGGCTGTTATTTTTGCCCCTACCGGCTCCAGATGTCGTTGAAGAAGATGCCTTGGCAGAAACCGAAGAACCGGAAGAAGAGCCCGAAATTTTGAGCCTTTCGGCAGTGGAAGCCCCGCCCGCCCCTGTGGAAGCCCCGCCCCAGCAAGAGCGG
>JAQCKL010000081.1 GCA_027592485.1 Cyanobacteriota bacterium | reverse complement strand
GTCGCAACTTATACCCTGAGAGCTTTTATTACTTCAAGACCGACTTTTCAAACATCCTCTGAAGATGCTTCAACCGATTCAATCCCGTTTATTTTCTTGACAGCCAAAGCTTCCTTAGAAAATTTACGCCGGGGCATGAATTTAGGTGCAGATGACTACATTACTAAACCCTTCAAATTTGAAGATGTCTTGGCGTCAATTGAGACCCGCCTAAAACGACAACAGTCCTTATCTCTTCCCTACCAGAAAGAACTCAAAAAGCTAGAAGAACTATTAGAACCACATTCCCAGATCGATGCAAGCAATTCATCGCTGATTGAATCAGATATTCAGCAACAGTTTGATGCCCAAATTCGTACAATTAAAAGGGCACAAAAGATGGTTGTCCCCTTGCTCTTGTTTGAACTCGGGCATTACCTAGAAATCATTAGTAGCTATGGCCATACAACAGCATACGGGCTGCTGACCAGGGTGGTCCTTCGCTTTAAGCAAGTTTTTAAAGCCCAAGCCTCTGAAGTCAGCATGTCTCAAATCGGCAGCCACCACCTAGCCTTACTTTTGGCTTCAACCGATCAGGTTAATGGCATCACAAATATCATTCATGATTTGTTCGCAACCCTAGAGGAAGCTTTTACCTTCAACCAACAGACCATCAAGCTGCAGGGACACTTTGGGGTTGCCTTAGCAGCCCAAGATGGTGAAAGTTGGTCTATTCTCCTAAATAATGCTGAGATCGCACTTCAGCATGCATTGCAAGAAAAGCAACGTTTCAAATACTATTCTACATCGTTACAGAAGCAGCTTTCAAGGCGCTATCAAATTGAGAATTTGCTGTATTCAGCTGTCAAGAAACAGGAGTTTGAGCTATACTTTCAACCCCAGGTTAATATTGAAACAGGCCGAGTGGTTGGTGCTGAAGCGCTGCTTCGCTGGCCAAACTCGACCTTAGGGTTTATCTCACCCGTCGAATTTATTCCCATAGCCGAATCGAGTGGCTCCATCCATGAAATTGGTGTTTGGGTTTTATACCAAGCTTGTCAGCAAGCTCAAACTTGGCGATTGGAGGGAGCCACTGACTTTAGGGTGGCAGTCAACATCTCCCCCATTCAAATTTTCAAGAGCCAGCTTGTTGAGCAGATAAAAACAGTCCTAGAAGAGACTCACTTGCCGCCCCATTGCTTAGAACTAGAACTCACTGAAAGTGCCTTTGTCCACTACCCCGATGCGGCTCGTCACACCATGGATCAGTTAAAGGAGCTGGGTATTCAGCTCTCTATTGATGATTTTGGGACTGGGTATGCTGGCCTAAGCTACCTACAAAGTTTTCCTTTTGACACCCTTAAAATCGATCGCTGCTTTATTCACAAAATCATGGAGGATGTTGACTCCTTAGCAATTGTGGAAACAATCGCTAAGCTTGCCCAAAAGCTTGAGCTAGACGTTATAGCTGAAGGGGTCGAGCATGTAGAGGAGTTGGCAATTCTACAGCAGTATGGCTGTGACACCGTCCAGGGCTATTTGTTCAGCGCCCCTTGTAATGCCGAGGAATTTCAACCATTCATACAACCAGATTTTTCTTTTGGCAGCAGTATTTAAGCCCATGATGCTCTGGTGTGGTCATGTCGCCATGGGGAAAATCGATCTCAGTCCTAGGCCCATTAACGGGATTGGCCTGATCTCAAAATACTCACCACGAGCCAGAGTCCCACTAAACTAGCCACGCTGAATAGGACGTTGCTGATAATGATGCCCTGGGGGGTTTGGCGGCTAGTAGAGACGATCGCGGCCCCAATGATCAGCGCCCCCACCACCGTGCTGACCGAGCGGCGATTGGCGGCTTTCTCAAGGCTGCGTCGTAACCCGTCGAGATCTTGAAGATGGAGATTCCAAGTCAGGGTTTCAGAACTGAGCCGGTCTAGCAAAAAGCCAAACTGCCGGGGGGACTCCAGGGACAGATTGCGAAACTCTAGCCCGGTGCGAAGTAAATTCTGAAGCAGATCATCCCCCACCAGTTGATGGCGAAACAGATCAGGCATCAAGGGCCTGACCTCAGCAATCAGGTTCACATGGGGATTAAATTGCCGCGCTGCCCCCTCTAAATTAGCCAGGGACTTGGTAAACAGACCGATATTTGCCGGCCAGCGCAGATGGTTGCTGGTACCCGCTTCTAGCAATTCCCCAAACACCTCGGCAGTATTCACCTTTTCGAGGCTGAGACCGTAGTAGCGGCCCATGAGCCGGGTAAAGTCACTCTCCAGTTTGGAGACATCGGTGGGCTGCAGGGGCTCAGCCAATTTCAGGGCCAATTGGGTACAGCGCTGGGCATCAGAGCTGGCGATCGCCAAGACCATTTCCGTCAGGTTAGCGCGGGTGCGGGGATCAAGCCGCCCCATCATGCCGCAATCCAACACCGCGATCCGACCATCCTGCAAGTAAAACAAGTTGCCCGGATGGGGATCCGCGTGGAAAAAGCCGTCAATAAAGTACTGCTTAAAAAAGGCCCGAAACAGCAGCGTGGTAATCGCCTGCCGCTTCTCCTCCATGGCCGCAGTCTGCTCTTGGGCGGCGATGGAGGTCAGTAGGGGAGAACCGTCTAGCCATTCCATCACTAAGAGCTTGGAGCTGGTCAGGTCCCAGATGATTTCGGGTATGACCAGTTGCTTGGGGTCATACCAGGGGCTCTGGGCGAGGTTCCGTCGCAGTAAATCGGTATACTCCGCCTCTGTGATGAAGTTCAACTCGGCCCGAATGGCTTCGCTAAATTCGTAAGCCAAATCGACCACGTTATAGCGCTGCCCAAACTGGGTAGCCGACATCAGTCGAGCTACATCCTGGATCAGGGCCATATCCCGTTCCACCAGGGTGTCAATGTTGGGACGCTGGACCTTAATGGCCACCGGTCGCCCGCCCTTCAAAATGGCTTTATGGGTTTGACCGATCGACCCGGCGGCGATCGCCGTGTAATTAATCTGCTCAAACAGCTGTTCCGGCGGGCTGGGTAAATTTTGGCGAATCACCCCCTCAATCTGCTGCGCAGGCACAGGGGGGACGGTGGACTGGAGGCTACTGAGCGCCCGGATATATTTGGGCGGCAACAGATCAGGGCGGGTGCTGAGAAGCTGGCCAAATTTCACATAGACTGGCCCCAGCTCGGTCAAGATATTACGCAGTACCTCTGGGGTGGGAATATCGGGCTCATTGGCTTTGCCACCGTTGAGTAGCTGCCGCATGTAATCCCAACCGTTGCGCAGTACGACTTCAACAATCTCGCCCTGGCGGGATATTCGGGAAGGGGCAAGCATAGATCCTCCGATCAAACCTGCCTTGATGGTAACGGACTGTTACAGAAAAGCGCTCTGCCAGGAAGGCCCCTTAATGACTCCCATTAGCCCTGCTCAAGTGGGCGTTGGCAATGGCTGTCCCCAGTCGGAAAAAGTCAGATCCGTTCAGATTCTGTTCGCCTATGGCAGCAAAACCAATTCTTTGTTGGCAGCATACCCTAGCGGTTTGGCAGGGCTAGTTTAAGATAAAGCCTGACAGTCAATAGCAGTCGCCAGTCCGGTTAGGACAAGACTGTGAGCCACCTTTGCTATTTACACGAGGCATCAGAGCGATCCTAGGTGTTTTAAGCAATGGGGCCGACGCTATATATAAGGGCTTTGCTTAGGACATCAGCATGGGGACGGCAGAGGCAATCACTCAAACTTGGCAGAAACGTCTGGCCACAGAACTCCCAGAGCAGAGTGATGGTGTCCGGACCTGTATTGTCCAGTGGCTGATGGGCGAAGACACCCAACGCTTTGAGGATGCTTCTCCCAAAGAGTTGCAGATTTTTACCCAAGCCCTAGATTACCGATACCAAATTTTACGCCAGCGATATTGGCAGGTTTCCCCTGACCAAGCCTATAAGCGCCTCATCAAGCGCCTCAGCAGCTTGTTCTTGGTGCGCAGCAAAGTTCGCACCTGGATTGCCCTGAGCCGAGATCGCCGCCGCACCGTTACGGATGTGCTGCAAGAAGTTATTCAAGAAATGCTGCAGAGCGATCGCCACCTCCGCCAGCAAGTGGCTTGGATTGGGCAATGTACCCGCCGCGATCGCCTCCGCAACTTACTGATGCTGGCCACCGTAGAAGAATACTGCCTGCGCCCGATCCGCAATCAGCCCCTGCTGGTTTACCGGTTTGTTAACTACCTGCGTCGCTCCCAACGGGGGGGCATGACTCAAGTCCCAGCCAAGGAGCTGATTCGCTTAGTGTCAGAGGAAATCAGCACCGGCGAGCCCGACTCCTCCCTGAGCCTCCTGGATAACGAAGCCCTCTCCCAATACGAATTCACCCAACAGGTCCAAGAAGAACAGCTCCAGCGGGAAAACGTTAAGCAACGGTTCAGTGACTACTTACAAGGCACCCTGAACAAGCAAGCCGTTGAGTGGTTGGAGCTACACCTGCAAGGTCATACCCAAGAGGCTATTGCCCAGCGTCTGGACATGTCCATTCAGGAAGCCTATCGCCTTCGCGAAAAAATTCGTTACCATGCCATCCGGGTTTACACCCTAAAAGAAGAGCCAGACCTCGTCTTTGGTTGGTTAAAAACCTCCCTAAAAGACCACAATTTAGGTCTCTCCCCCAGTCAGTGGGAGCAATTCTGCCAAGAGCGCCCCCCCTTACAGCAGCAGATTTTGACCCAGATGAAGGCGGGGCAAACCCTAGAAGCGATCGCCCAAACCCATAACCTCAAGCCCCGCCAAGTTGCTGGAGAATGGGCGCAGATTTATCTAGCGGCCCAAGCCCTACGCAACGAGGAAGTCCATGCCTAACCCCCTTGGCAATGGACACTTTTGTGACAGATCTCGCTCAGGTCTATGCGACTAGCTCAAACAACCTGTTATAACCGAGGAAAGCCCGCTCCCCTGCCACGTTTACCGTTTATGTCATCTGCCCTATGCCCCCTTCCGCCGGTGATCAAGGCCTGCCCCTAACAACAGATAACGGAGCAGACCGGCATTCAGAAGCGTCTGGGCAAGCCGATCTTGGGCTGGAACTCTCCCAAATTTATGCCCTGATTGACAGCATCTTGCCCTTTGAGGCCTGCTTATACTACCAAGTCCTGCCCTTAATGATTGAGGGCAGTCGCCTGGTCATGGGAATGGTCAATCCCCATGACCAAGCCGCTGAGCAATATATGAAGCGGCAGCTGGCCTTCATCAACTATTCCATCACCACCCGCACCGTCTCCTCTGAATGGCATCGGGATCTGCTGTCAAAATACCTCAGCCATACCGCTAAAACGCGCCAGCAACCCCCGCCACCCAGTCCCTCACCCCCCGCTACGCCCTCGACCCAGCCAAAGCCTGCCGCCCCAGTCTCTGCTGCATCTCACCCAGAAATTGGGACCAACCCAACCTTTGTGGTAGATCAACCGGATCAGCTTGAAGAGGCTGCCCCGATTGCCCATCAACCCAAGCGATCGCAAGTTCCCCCATCGCCCCCGCGCCCTCCGAACCCAGCATCAAAGCCCCCCCCCCAAAGGTAGAGCGTCCTGGTCATGCACCCTTGCATCTCCAGATTGATGCGCGCCATAAGGCCGCTGATCAAGTCGCCCTAGCCCGGCTGACCCCTAAGGAGTTAATGCAAGCCCTACTGAGTAAGGTGCTGGATGAGGGCATTGGTCGACTTTACTTTGAGCACAAGGCTGATTCTGGCCGCATTTTGTGGAGCCGGGATGGGGTCCTGCAAGCCGTCATGGACGATGTAAACCCGCAGGTTTTTCAAGGGGTGATCAATGAACTTAAGCTCCTGACCCATCTCTCTTTGATTTCGGTACGGAAACCGCGCCAGGTCGAGATTGAGCGGCTTTACCAAAACGCCCGGATTCTGCTGCGATTTCGGGTGATGCCAGGCAGCCATGGTGAGGAGGCTACCTTACAGGTGCTTCGGGGAACCGCCCTCAAGTTTTATCAGCAACAGCAGATTGATAAGTTGGGGCGAGATGCGCTGGATGCGGCTCAAATTCTGCAGCGTCGCCTCAATGAAATTCGCGATCGCGCCCGCCAAAGCCTCGATTTCAACCCCACCCGCTCAGAAACCCTGCCTGCCATCATTCAAATGCTGAAGACAATGGAAAGCCAGGTCCACGAGATGATTTCCTTCTATGAAGCGGAAGCCGCTGAGCAACAAAACAAGAAAAACGAGCAGTCCCGTTGACCGTACGTAGCAAAGGCCGGTAGGACCGGTCGATTTTTGCTCGGACTCCCCTAATTATCTTTGTCAGCTTGCGCCTGACGGGTAGGCCGAGAGTCGCGCCAAGCCTGGGTGAGCCGACCAAAGTTAGTTCTAAACTCCTCAATACCCAAGAGTTGCCCTGGGCTTTGCTCATCCCAGGACGCGGATAGTGCTCCGTAACTCAGACCTAAAACCCCGAGACCAAAGCAGCCCAGGGTGGTTAACAAAACCACCACATTGGGCAGCTCTAAAATATGGCGAATCAAAAGGATGTAACTGACAAAAAAAGCAGCTACCCCTAGCCCAGTGGGGATTCCAGAAAAAACCAGCATCCGCTTCAGCATCCGCCGACTAATCACTTCAGGGATTTGGGTGTCAGAGCGGTTCTGAGCAGCTTGGGGGCGGGATGCTGCCTTCTGAGAGGTTGCCGTCAGCGGCTTAGGGTCGGATGGATCCGCTGCTTTTTTGCGCTTCCGCTTCGGTTCAAAGGGCAGTGGTCCGCGCTCAGGTTCAGCAGCCATGGTGAATTACAAGGGAAGGTCAGAATTTAGCCGCGAATCCCAAGGCGGGTGATCAGGGCGCGATAGCGAGTCGGGTCTTCTTTGAGGATGTAGGATAGCAAGCGCTTACGGCGACCGATCATTTTCAAAAGTCCACGACGGGAAGCGTAGTCTTTTTTGTTGGATTGCAGATGGGTGCTGAGGGAATTAATGCGATCGGTCAGCATCGCCACCTGCAGATCCGCAGATCCGGTATCGGTTTCGTGAACTTGATATTCTGAGATGAGTTCCTGTTTGCGTGCTTGCAGCAGAGCCATAGTAGTCCGGTGGATTTTTTAGACGGGCTAATTATCTTATCACAGCAGATTCAGCCCCATAAGCATCTACAGTGGTGCCTAACGAGCTACTCATAAGGGCTACTGGCTCAACCAGGCGATCGCCTCTCGAATCCAGCCTTCTGTATCCCCGACTTTGCTCAGGGTCGTACCCTGCCCCACCGCCTCCAGGGCCTTCATGATTTCGCCATTGGTATACCCCAGAGCCAAAAGGGTCATTTCCACCTCCTCTTGAATGCTGGCACCGGGGCCACCGGTAGGGGCCATGGCTAAACCCGCTTGCTGCCGCCATTCCGAGAGCTTACCCTTCAGCTCCAAAATCAAGCGCTCGGCGGTTTTGTTACCCACCCCTGGGGTTCTAGACAGCACCCGCGCATTCGCCGTGACAACCGCCTGTAGTAATGCCTGCATCCCTAAGGTGTCGAGGAGGGCCATGGCCATTTGTGGCCCAATCCCACTCACACTCACCAATTGTCGAAAGAGATCCCGTTCTGGGCGGCTGCCAAAGCCAAAGAGCACTGGCTGGTCGTCTCTGACTTGCAAATGGCAAAAGAGGTGTACCCACTCCCCTAGAGGCGGCAATTCCGATAAGAGCCGTGGTGTCACTTGCAGGTCATAGCCCAACTGATTGACCTCCACCGTCACCCAAACTCGATTACCCCCTTGCTTTTGGATATCGCCCAGGGTGCCTTTGAGATAACTCAACATTAATTCGGACCAGAACGGGAAGCGGGCTTTTTACTGGATGGTTCCGCCCGTTTTGCCCCGGAGGATGGGGGCAATCCCTTGGTAGATCGCCGCTTTTGAACGGTATCTGCACCTGAGAGCTGGGGCTGCACTTGAATACTCTGGCGGCCATTGTGAACCACCCGTAGCATCTCCGTGAGCTGCTGCTCAATTCCCTGCAAGACCTGAGCCGCATAAACATCGGCCTCCTGCTTGAGCCCCGCGCAATCCGCCTCGGTTTGCTGGCGCATCTGCGTCCACTTGTCTTCCGCCGCTTGCTGCCATTGCTCCAGCTCAGATAACGCCTGAGCGCGCAGCTGCTCGCAGTCTTGCTGGGCCTTTTGCCTCAGTTGATTCGCTTCGGCTTCCCCTTGGCGAATAATACCCAACTCGTCTAAGCGCTGGACCGCCTGCTGTTCAGCATTTAGGGTCAGCTCTTGGGCGTACTGGTTGGCCTCCGACAAAATCGCATTGCGCTGCTGCACAATTTGCACCGCCTCCCGAAAGACAGTGGGTAGGTTCAAACGAATCCGATCCAACTGCTCCAGAATTTGGTCTTCGTCCACCAGGGTACGCCGGGTAAAGGGGACGCGGAGGCTACTGAGAATCAACTCCTCCAGCACATCTAAGGATTGCTGAATATCTAACCGCCGCACCGCCCCTGCATGGGACAAGGACTGCTCTGACGGTTCGGGAGCCTCGGAGGGCTGGGACGCATTGGCGTCACGGTTGTTTAGGTTTTGGCGTAGCATCGGTCAATATCCCGAGCGACATGGGGCGGAACCAGGTGATCAATTGCCCCCTCAAACTGGGCAATTTCTTTGACTAGACTGCTGCTCAAGAAACTATATTCCGTGGAGGTGGCCAGGAAGACGGTTTCTAAATCACTGGCCAAAGTTTTATTGGTGTGGGCCATTTGGAGTTCTTTCTCAAAATCGGATAGAACCCGTAACCCTCGCAATAAAACCTTTGCCTTTCGCATTCTGGCATAGGTTACGGTGAGCCCGTTAAAGCAGTCTACTTCTACATTGTTCAGAGGGCTTACGGCGTCACGAATTTGCTGCATCCGTTTTTCGGCATTAAACAGTGGCGTTTTGTTGGGGTTGAGGGAGACCACGACGATGATCTGCTCAAATAGGCGGCTGCCTCGGGTAATGATATCTAGATGACCAAAGGTAATGGGGGCAAAGCTGCCGGGGTATATGGCAATCACACTATTTCGCCTCGCCAAGACGGAGCGATTATAGCCGACTAAGAAGCAGGTTTCAGGCCATCGAGTATTGTCGGTTTGCTGGAACCCCAGTATCCGGCGATCGCGTCAACACGATAGGATGATTGGACCTGTGCACATACCCGCAGCCACCATTGAACAGGAGCGTAAACTAACGATGCAGCGACGACGGTTTGTACAGCAATTTGGGGTGGGGTTTCTGTCTGTCTTGGGCCTGGGTTTAACCAGCAACTGGCAGCAAGCCCAAGCCCAGAGCAGTGGTCTCCAAATCCGTTGGCTGGGGCATATGTCCTTCCTGTTTTCTGGCAGTGGACGGCGCATTCTCGTCAACCCTTTCCGCATTGTCGTTGATGACGACGGGGTACCCACCGGTTGCACAGCGGGTTATAGCGCTCCCAATGAGCCCGCCGATGTCGCCTTGATCAGTAGTCGCCTCTTTGATGAAGGCGGGACTCTCCAAGGCCTACCAGGAAATCCTGACATCCTTTCTGAAGCAGGCGTCTACGACCTTTCGCCCATTCAGCTCCAGGCGATTGAGACCCCACGGGAACGGGAGGCGGGTCGTCAGTTTCCTCCTAACCTCATTTGGTCTTGGCGGCAGGGCGGACTCAATGTGGTTTACCTAGGGGGGATCAACAGCCCCATTGAGTTGGAAGAACAAATTTTGTTGGGTCGCCCCGATGTGTTGATCGTGCCCGTTGGGGGGGGGGCAAAAGCTTACGATGCGGAGGAGGCGATCATGGCGATGAATGCCCTTAACCCCCGCATTGTGATTCCCATGCAATATCGCACGGCTGCGGCAGCCCCAGATAGTTGCGATCTTGAGACCCTACAGCGGTTCCTAGACTTGATTCCCACCGTCGCTACCCGCCAGGCATCGGGTAATTCCGTTACATTAACCACAGCCAGCCTCCCCGGTGGCAATGGCATGATTGTGCAACGGTTTACCGATTCCTTCTCTCGCTAAAGCGAGTTTCAGCCCCTGTGATACAAACGGTTTACGCCCAACGCCGTCAGGCCGTGATGGCAGTCATTGGCCAGGGCACGGCGGTCTTCGCCAGTGCCCCAACCTCCCTCATGCACCATGATGTAGACCATGTCTTTCGCCAAGATAGTGACTTCTACTATTTGACTGGTTTTGATGAGCCGGGGGCGGTGTTGGTGCTAGCCCCCCACCATGAAGAGCACCAAGTGATTTTGTTCGTGCGTCCAAAGGACAAAGACAAAGAAACTTGGTCTGGACGAAGATTAGGGGTGGATGCCGCCAAGGAGCAGCTCGGGGTAGACACGGTTTTCCCGATCCAAGAACTGAATGAGCAACTGCTCAATTATCTCAAATTAGCAGATCGTCTGTACTATCATCTGGGCCATGATCAAGCCCTCAATGAAATCCTACTCAAGCATTGGCAACGGTTATTAGCCACCTACGCAAAGCGGGGCACAGGCCCAGTCGCCATTGAAGACGCCCATCTGCTGCTACAGTCCTTACGACGCATTAAGCAGCCCGAGGAGCTGACCCTAATGCGTGAGGCGATCGCAATCTCAGTCAAAGCCCATAATCATGCCCGTGCCATTGCCCGCCCCGGACGCTATGAATATGAAGTCCAAGCGGAGATGGAGCACCTTTTCCGCCTAGCGGGGGGCAGCCCAGCCTATCCCTCAATTGTGGCTTCGGGCGATAATGCCTGCATTCTTCACTACATCGAAAATCAACGGCAAATGCAGGCCGGTGACTTGCTCCTCATTGATGCTGGATGCTGCTATCGCTACTACAACGCTGACATTACCCGCACCTTTCCTGTCGATGGACAGTTCACAACAGAACAGCGAATCCTCTATGAACTCGTTCTTGATGCCCAGCTCAAGGCGATCGCTGCCGTCCAGCCCGACAGTCCTTTTAATAGCTTTCATGATGTAGCCACGCGCACCATCACTGCCGGGTTAGTGGACTTAGGGCTATTGGTTGGAGATGTCAACACGCTCATTGAGGAAAAGAAGCATAAAGCCTTTTTCATGCACGGTACAGGCCATTTCCTAGGGCTAGATGTCCATGACAGCGGGACCTTGCGTAACCCCGACAAAACCTGGCAACCCTTTCGACCGGGCAACGTAGTAACGGTCGAACCGGGGATTTATATCTCCCCAGACTATGAACCGGTAGAGGGGCAGCCCCAACTGCCTGAGCGCTGGAAGGGCATTGGCATTCGCATCGAAGATGATGTGCTGGTGACGGCCAAGGGGCCAGAGGTCTTGACCGCTGGTGTTCCCAAAGCCCTTAAAGACATCGAGTATTAAAACACACATAGAACAAAACAAACCAAAAAGTCTGGAGTGATATCACTCCAGACTTTTTGGTTTGAAATATCGATCAACCTAGTCAGCCCAGGCCTTAAAGGTATTTTTCAAGGGTATTAGCAAGGGTGGTTTTTGGGACTGCACCAACAACCATGTCAACACGCTGCCCTCCCTTAAAGATCATCAAGGTGGGAATGCTGCGGATCCCATACTGACTGGCAACATTAGGATTTTCGTCGGTATTCACCTTGACGACCTTGACCTTGCCATCGTATTGCTCCGAAATTTCTTCGACAACCGGGGCAACCATGCGACAAGGGCCACACCAAGGAGCCCAAAAATCGACTAAAACTGGAACGTCGCTTTCCAGCACATCCGTCTTAAAAGTAGAATCCGTAACTTGTGCGGCTGCCATTGCCTATCAATGTCCTCACCTTAATTACCGAGATCTTACCATAGCCAAGGTTTGCCAGATTTGAAGAGGGATTTAGTATTCAGACACAGTTGACCCAATACCCCCAGACTGATGGTTGACGGCTA
>JAQCKL010000080.1 GCA_027592485.1 Cyanobacteriota bacterium | reverse complement strand
GGTATTTAAGCGGTTACCGTAAATGGCTAGCCCCCCAAATATGACAACGGAGAGTGCGATCGTAAATTCAGGGGCAGGCAAATCTAACCCCATCAGATGCAAGCCGGTACCCGCCAGGGTAGCCGCCAGAAACGCCGCTGGAATTGCCCAAGCCGGCTTTAGTCGCGTCGCTAATAACCCGATCACAATCGTAAACAAGAGGTGATCAGGACCGATAACCGGGTGCCCCAACCCAGACAAGAACCCTTGCACCCAGGTATTGGGCATCATGCCCCCAAACGGATGGTGGGCCAAGGCAGGGGTCGCAAAGGCAAGCAATGTAACGCAGACCAAGGGAATCGATACCCTGGCCTTGCGAATCATTGGGGTTAAATCATTCATCATGGATATCAGTTTCATGGCAGTCCATTGGTTCAACTTGAAATTGTTGTAATTGGCCGATCAAGCCGAGGGATCAGCCATGGCTTTGCAGTCCAAAAGCTGAGTCATTTGCGTTTCCAACTCACCCGCCTGCAGCACCCCCGATGAAACGACGAGCTTCTCTAGGGTGGCTAACCAGCATTGGTAATAATCCCATTCCGGATCATCCAGATCGTGGGTGGCTTCCCACTCAGCAATGGTTGCCATTAAGGTTTGGCGAAACTCTTCCCATTCATAGTGGCCCTGCTTGGAGAGGGCAATGGCGACCCCAAAAGCCATTTTTTCCCAAGCCCGATCAAACTGGAGATGACCATTTTGTCGGGGTGGCGCTTCCTTGGGAGAGCCCATCAGACTGGTCGCTGCAAAATGCTCAAACTTTGTAAACATACGCCAAAGACCTTACGCGTGATCCAACCGGTCGATTAAACCCGTACCCGATCAAACTGAGACCGTCGCAACGCCCATCATGGCTTCCGGGGTTAATAACGCAGCCAACTCCGTTTCACTCATGCCCTCTGTGCCGGGGGGACGCATGGGTAACACCCACCAGCGAATTTGGGCACTGCTATCCCAAACTTTGATAGTGACCGACTCGTCTAGCTCCACCCCAAACTCTGACAAGACCACGCGGGGCTCACGCACCACCCTGGCCCGAAAGGTTGGATCTTTAAACCAGTAGGGGGGCAACCCTAGGGTTGGCCAGGGATAACAAGAACACAAGGTACAAACAATCACGTTATGGACCTCGGGCGTATTTTCGGCAATACGCATATGTTCCCCTTCGGCCCCAGACATACCCTCGGGAAAGTCCATGGCTTCACAGGCGGCATTACAGTCTGTCACCAGTAGTTCTTTAAAGGCCGGATCAACCCAAGCCCGAGCCACCAGTCTGGCCCCATTAAACGGCCCCATTTCGGTCTCAAAATAGCCGAGCACCGTATCAACGGTATCCCCAGTGATCACCCCTTTTTCGATCAACAGAGATTCTAAGGCTTTGACTTTAGCCGCGCTAAAGGTTTCTCGATCAGCGCCGTATCTAAATCCTGGATAGTTACTGGGCATAATGTGCTCCCTAAACGGCCTCTATGTACACTTCAAAAATGTCGTTGTAGTAAATCGACTGGGGCTCAATCAATGACTCGTCCCAAAGATCCTCCGGTTTAAAGGCCAAGCTATAGACCGGCATAGGGACACCAATGCCGTCTGCGGTCGGAAAGAAGTAGGTAAATGCCCCCTCATAGACCTTCACAACTTCAGCCACACAGCCTTTTAAATTCCCTGGCAATCGACTATGGGCAGCGGGGAAAACATTCTTGATGCGCACCCTCTCGCCCAAACTAAATTTCGGTGGGGCCGGTAATGGTCGCATGGGAGAATCACCTTCTCGCAGGTATTTCACCACTTGGTCATCAATGGCTTTCTCTCCACCACTGGGTAAGGGAGCCTCAGCTTTTTCGCTGTCTTCCAAAAATTCGGCGGTGCGGGCATCGAGCTCTTCTTGGGTGATGTAGCCTTCTGATACAAAGAAGCCAGAAATCCCCCCCAGCCACTTTTCGTAATAGCGGAGCCGAAAATATTCAAAGGGGTGCATCCCCTCTGCCCCCATGCGTAAATGGCCCCAGGTCCAAAAGCTTTTAAAGGTGGTGGGAACACCCTCAATGTCATAGTCTGGGATCGATTCATCCAGGTGGTTGCTTAGCGCCATCATGGCCGTGTGAATGCCAAAAATTCGCTTTTCCCAGGGTTCGACAAAGACTTCTATTTCTGGGGTAATGGGGTCCAGACCTTCTAGACCCCCGAGGTTGTGTTGCAGTTTCATGGGCTTATCTTGTTACTCAATAGGGTGAACATAATCGGGTGAAAACGGTTTCACAGGGAAATCAGGCCAGGGGAATCCCTAGGCCACCACATAGGCTTTGACCAAACAACTTTCAAACCCGGCGCGCAGCTCTGCTTCATCCAAGTTTCTGCCGATGAAGACGAGTTCGCTACGCCGCGTTTCGCCCGATCGCCACGGTTTACCCGGCTGGCCCTCTAGGGTCATGTGAACCCCCTGGAAGACAAAGCGCCGCTCGGCATTATCGACATCCAAAATGCCTTTCATGCGGAAAATATCAGCCCCTTTTGCCTGCACGAGTTGATAGAGCCAACGGTTGAGTTTGTCGCTGTCTACCGTGCCGGATGCTGTAATGGCCACGGAATAAACCGATTCGTCATGGTCGTGGGCTTCTTCATCCAAAAAGGCGGGGTCGATGCTGAGGGCATTTTTGAGGTCAAAGGCTTGCACCCCCAAGACAACGCCTAAGTCAACATTGCAGTTCTGGGTAGTATGGATTTGGGCGATCGCATTCATCCCCCTCACTTTCTGGGTGAGGGCCGCCAAAATCTCGGCAGAAACCAGATCAGTTTTGTTGAGCAAAATCACATCGGCAAAGGCAATTTGCTCCTGGGCTTCGCTGCTGTCCCAGTGATCCCAAATGTATTTGGCATCGACGACGGTCACGACCGCATCCAACTGGGTTTGCTGGAGCATCACCTCATCGACAAAAAAGGACTGAATCACCGGGGCTGGATCAGCTAAACCCGTGGTTTCAATCACTAAGTGGTCAAATTGATCTCGGCGACTCATCAAATCATTGATGATCCGAATCAAATCTCCTCGCACGGTGCAACAGATGCAGCCATTGTTCATCTCAAAAATTTCTTCGTCAGCATCCATCACCAATTGATGATCAATGCCCACTTCCCCAAATTCATTGACGATGACCGCAACCCGTTGGTTGTGTTCTTCCGTGAGGATCCGATTAAGGAGGGTTGTTTTGCCCGCACCCAAGTATCCGGTCAATACGGTCACGGGGACTTTCTGAATCAAGGCCATGGTCAGACTCTGCCTGTTTTTTTGCTTGCGATTTCAACCATCAAGAACAACAAAACCGTTATGTGGTCATGACTCGAAAGCCAATGGTGCGATTCAGAGCCGTCTCAACATAACCAGAGCGGCTAGCGGAGCGAATTTGGGTCGGTGTATCCAGCCATCCGCCCCCGCGAATGGCGCGCAACTGCGCTTGGCGACGATTTAAACTGCCCCGCGCCCGGCCATCGGTGGAGGCCCCTTGGTAACTCCGCTGCCAGCTATCGGCACACCACTCCCAAACATTGCCATGCATGTCACTCAAGCCAAACGCATTGGGTGAAAAGCTCCCCACCGCCACGGTGGCCTGTCGGTACTCGCCGGTGGTCTCCGCTTTGTAGGTCGCGGTCCCCATGTAATCGGCAAGCTGACTGGTAATCGTCTCCCCTGTATTGAAGGGGGTTTGCGTGCCCGCCCGACAGGCATACTCCCATTGGGCTTCGCTGGGTAGTTGGTAACGCCGACCGGTGTGTTGGGTGAGGCGATCGCAAAATTCAACTGCATCTAACCAAGAGACACTTTCGACGGGCAGCGTTCCGCCCTGGAAGTGCGAGGGGGCAGCCTGAAGATCACGCTTCACTTTGGGTAAAGCCGCTACCGCAGTCCACTGGGCCTGAGTAATCGGATATTTACTGAGGAAAAAGGGCGACAAGCTCACACGATGCCGGGGAAACTCATGCCCTTTGGCATTTGCTTCAGACTTGGGTGCCCCCATCCAAAATTCACCAGGGGCGATCTCGACCATTTCCAACCGTTCCGCACCGTTGATAGCGGCTGGAAAATACTTGGCGGTATGGGTTTGCTGCCGACGGATAGTGCCGGCCCGATCAACCGTCGGCACCCTAAACTCAAACGTCTCTAACCCTGAATTAGGGGAGTCACTCGGGGAAGCCAGCACTGATGCCAGCGCACTGTCCCGTGCTGCAAGCAAAAAGCCCAAACTCCCTAAACCTGAATATTGAAAGAATCTGCGTCGTTTCATTACCCTGTTCAATCCTCAGCTGATGTCGGTATAAGGCAATGCTTTGCGGAAAACGGCAATCAGATGAGTTGATCGCGCAAAAACAGCAGCATTAAAGTGTAATATCTTGCTGATTGGATAAATAATTGGTTTACCTATCCCTTAAACAGTAATATAGGCAGAACCGAATGGGTATTGTATTTGGGGTTACAATATCTTGCCCAACTCATGAAACGATAACTTGCAATAATTGTGTAGCCGCCATCACAAAAGATGAGATTGGGAGGCAGTGATTGTGATGCATTGATTTTCGTTTTTAACTGATCACAGAGAAGAAATGATCAGCTAAAGTTAAAGTTATTTATTTTTCAGCGTATTTCCGAAATGAAATCTCTTGGCAACGACGATAAGGCAAATGTTGATCGTGATTTTATCGCTGCGGAAGTGGAAGGCTATGAAATCGATCAATTAGATCTGAAAATTATTAAATGTCTCCAGCGAAATGGTCGTGTCGCCTATAGTGATATTGCCCGAACCATTGAATCACCAGAAGCTACTATCCGCTATCGTGTGAAGCGTCTACTGGATGAGGCGATTATTACGATTAGTGCATTCATTAATGCTGGTAAAGTCAAGCATGAAAATGTTGCTTACCTTGAGCTTGAAGTAGAAGCTATTTTTTTTGAGGCCAGTCTTAGTGATCTGATGGCGATGGAAAATATTAGCTATATTGCCTCGGTGACCGGAGAATTTAACCTAATGATGGAATACATCTATAAAGACAATAATGACTTGTTGTCTTTTTTGAATTCACTCAAAAGTAATCCAGGCATTATGCGGTTGAATTCTAGAACGATTTTAAAGATCCATAAAGCTCAATATCCAGCGAAGGTAGAGCCTTAGTCAGAGTCCCGTAAAGTAATGTTGCTGTGACCTTTACCTTGTCTCCCCAGCCTTGACGAGGGCTGCCTGGGTATTGACGTCTGTTTCTATGACGCTTTCCAGGTGACGTTGTAATTCTAAAAAATCGTTGTCGTAACGATCTCGAAACTGCTGCTGGGAAATGTCAACAGTTTCGATAATTCTGCCCGGCTTATCGCCAATGACGATCAGCTTGCGTCCCAGTAAGATTGCCTCTTCGACATTATGGGTGACGAGCACCATGGTCGTTGCGGTATCTTCCCAGATAGAGGCGAGAAACATTTGGAGTTGTCGCCGCAGTTGAATATCTAAGGCAGAGAAGGGTTCATCTAGGAGTAATACATCTGGTTGTACCGCAATGGAGCGAGCAATGGAGACCCGTTGTTTCATCCCACCCGAAAGCTGTTGAGGGTATAGCTGACGTGCCTGGGTGAGACCGACTTTCTCAAGGACATGATTCACCTTGGCTGCGTATTGATCAGGTTTTTTGCCCCTAATTTTGAACCCAAAGCCAATATTCTGCTCGACGGTCAGCCAGGGGTAGAGAGTGTTTTCTTGAAACACCATCCCAATTTTGGAGGTGATCTTTTTCAGGGGTACGCCATGAAATAAAACTTGCCCTGCGCTAGGCAAAATGAATCCCCCGAGCAGTTTGAGCAGGGTTGATTTGCCGCCCCCAGACTGCCCCAGAATCGTCACAAAGTCACCTTGCTCAACTTGTAAATTCAGATCAGTTAAGATGGTCGTTTTTTTTCTGCCTTCGAAGAAATCCTTGGCCAGATCTTGGCAGGACAAAATGGGCGTGCTGGAGACATAGGGTAAGTTGCGATCGCCAGTTTCCATCACCTATACCTGCCACCAGAAAAATTTTCGTTGAATCAGCAGCAGCAAACGATCCACGGCAAACCCAGAAATGCCAATAATGCAAATCCCCAGCACAATCAAATCACTGTTGAAGAGGTTGCGCCCGGTCATCACTACAGTGCCGAGGCCATCACGCAACCCAGTCATTTCTGCGGCCAGTACGGCCATCCAAGCGGCAATGAAATTGAGCCGGAGCAAGGTGAAAATTCCCGGCAGGATGGCGGGCACAATCACCCACCGCCACCGCGCAAAGCTACCACCCCCAAGATTCTGCGCTGTCATCAACAAATTTTCAGGGATTCGTTTGATTTCAGCAACAGTGGCAATGGTGAGGGTAAAGAAGACCCCCATAAACACAATGAAGATGGCCGTTAAGTTACTGATGCCAAAGACGACTAGGGCAAGGGGCACCCAGGCAATCGGGGCGATCGGCGCAATCAAGCCCAAAATCGGCAAGATAAACAGCTCAGACCATTTAGAAAGACTGATTAACAGCCCACAAAAAATTGACCCGATAAAGGCGATCGCCATACCCAGCAGGACCCGGACTAAGGTCACCGCCACCGATTGATAAATCGAAGCAGCCTGGGAACCCAACCCAATCTTAAAATCACTCTCAAACAGGACCGGCAAAAACTGTGATGGGGGAGGCAGAACCTGGGTGATCGGATTCTCCGAGTTGCTGCCAACCCCCTCCCAGAGCCCTACCAAAACAGCACAAGATAGGAGACCGCAACCCATCGGAAGCAATGACTGTTGCCAAGTTTGTCTACCCTGATTGCGACTGCTCATCACATTACGCTCATCACATTACTCCAGGGACTTGACTATGGTCGTATCAAAAATATCTTGGGTGGGTACATCTGATTCGATATATTGAAGCGCGATCATCTTCTCTACAACAGTTTGGATGGCCACTAAGTCAGGGGTAAAGGTGATGGGAGCAGGCTGAGTTTCAAATGCCGTTAGTAAGACCTCATCTTCAACCCGATAGTAATTACCGTCTTTGAGAAATTCAATGGCCTTTTCAGGATCCGTGTTGATAATCTCAGCTGCACATTGCAGTCCCTTGATATAAGACTCAACTACTTCTGGCTGTTCCGTTAAGGTTTTTTCTAGCACACTGACCACCGTATTCGGTGTGGTCGGAGACCAGACCTCAGCATTGTCGGTTAACACCGTTGCCTCACCGCTGGTGACAAACTGAGTGGTGTAAGGCTTAATGTGACTTAGAATATCGACCTCGCCGATCCTAAAGGCATCAACCATAGCCAAGAGGTCATCAAAGTAAACCATCTCAAAAGCATCGACTGAAATATCTGCGGCTTCAAACGCATCCACTAGGATCAGCTCAAGGGTATCCCCTCGCAAGGTTGCAATTTTGAGCTTTGTATCTGGATTTTCTGTGACAAAGGTGACCAGTTCGGCGATCGACTTGACCCCAACCTCGTTATTAATAATCACCTGCATCACGCCCCACCCACCAGCGGCAGCGACCGTCTTAATCGGCACCCCACTATTGGCGGCAAAAAACGGCAACGTAAAGGGGTTGGTACTAAAGTCAATTTGGCTTCCGGCCAAGGCGGCATTGTTATCGCCTGGGTTTGTAAAGGCAATGGTTTCGACCGCCAGACCATTTTCGGCAAAACAACCGGACTCAACCCCCACAAATAGCGGTGCCATATCTAAAGCGACCAAATGACCCGCCTTCACCGGAATTAAATCTTCAGGGGCTGCACCAGAAGCTTCTGCCGGGGCTGGGTCTGTCGTTGTTGTTGCCTCAGGTGATGCGCAGGCAACCCATAGAACACTACTGACAGATAGGGTTAGCACCTGCTTGAGAAACATGGGAGTAGACTTCATTGCATTCACCTCAGTCTCAAGGACAACTCTTGGGTATGGCTAGGAAACACCTTGCTATGACGTTAGAGGGGCCAATCTATGTTTGTTGTAGCTAAAGACACAGTATCAGCAACAAAATGAAACCTAAAATTATTGAATTCGCAAATCTAGATTCTAATTTTGCGAATTAATTAGCTTCTGCGATGTGCTTTGCCGAATGATGAGTCAAGGCTGGGGCTTTGGCAGTGCTGAGGCTCAAGTGTTTTCAGGCCCTGTTGCTTTGAGTAATGCTGAAGAAGGCGCAACCCAGCCCAGGACCCCTCCCTCCGATTGCAGGATATGCACCGTAGCCTCATGATCCTTCGGCTCAAAAGCTGCACAGCAATCATCCAACAATAGGCAGTGGTACCCTAAGTCGCTGGCATGGCGGTAGGTGGCGAGAACACAGCATTGGGTTGTAACGCCAGCAATCAAGAGGTGAGTGATGTGGTCGGCTTGTAGTGATTGGTCCAGGGAGGTGCCCACAAAGCAAGAGTGAGCGGGTTTGTCTAGGGTGTCTGCTTCCGACACCGGTTGTAGCTCATCAATAATGGCAACTCCAGACTCTCCTCTGACGAGGAATCGTCCCATTTTACCAATTTGACCAATGGGAGATCCCGCATTGGCATAGCGAGTTTTTTTGCTAGAAGATAAATCCGATAAGTCAGGCGCATGACTTTCACGGGTAAAGATAATCTTCAGTCCGACTTGTCGAGCCCAATTGACTAAAGCTTGAACCGTGGGGATAATCGTGCGAATAGCGGTCATGTCAAGGCCTAACTCGCTGCCATTAAATCCATCAGGATGGCAAAAGTCATTCTGCATGTCTATCACTAATAGGGCCGTTTGATTGAGCGGCAATTTGAAGGGATGGGTATACGTCTGAACTACGACCATGGGTACCTAAAATTCATGTAAATAGCATGCTGGCATTGACTTTAAATCTTTTTAAGCTTTTAGATCAAAAATAATTCTCACGGATCTGTCCCTTGATGCCATGGCTTCTCATCACCATCATCCTGAATCTGAAATCGCCCTACGGGTCAAAGCAATTGAATCGCTTTTGGTCGAAAAAGGTATCGTTGATCCAGCCACTCTGGATACCATTATTGAGACCTATGAGCATAAGGTGGGTCCCCATATTGGGGCTCAAATCGTGGCGAAAGCCTGGGTTGATCCTGACTTCAAAGCCCGACTACTAGATGATGGAACAGGGGCGATCGCGGAGCTAGGGCTAACCGGTTTTTCGAGTGAACACATGGTGGTGGTGGAGAATACGCCCGAGGTTCATAATCTGATTGTTTGTACCCTCTGTTCCTGTTATCCCTGGGCGATTTTAGGCTTGCCACCCACCTGGTATAAATCCTTTGCCTACCGTTCTCGGGTGGTGATTGAGCCACGGAAGGTGTTACAAGAATTTGGCCTGGAGATTCCTGAGCATGTTGAAGTGCGGGTTTGGGATAGCAATGCTGATCTGCGCTACCTGGTATTGCCAGAACGCCCTGCCGAGACCGCCGGGATGTCAGAGGCGGACCTGGCGAGCCTCATTACCCGCAATGCCATGATTGGCACCGCTAAAGTTCCCGCACCCACTTCGCTTAACCCACCTGTAGCCCAGGAGATATCACCATGAATGGTCCTCACGACATGGGCGGCATGCAAGGCATGGGGCCGATTCCCATTGAAGAAAACGAACCGGTTTTTCACAGTGAATGGGAAGCAAAGGTGTTTGCCATGAGTTTTGCCACCTTTATCAACTACTTTCCGGTGGATGAAACGCGCCATGCCTCAGAGCGGATGCCCCCCGGTGAGTATTGGAGTTCGAGTTATTACGAGCGCTGGCTTTACGCCCTAGAGCTGTTGATCACCGAACATAACCTGGTCACCCCAGCGGAGATAGAAGCCAGAGTCATTGAACTCGCCCAATCCGAAACCTGACTTTTCTCCTTGTCTTGTTTTAAATTGCCCTATGTCAATTGATCCGCCTAATCAATGTATGACGGTCGAATCCGCTCAAACCCTTATGAATCAAGGCGTAAGCTGCCAGGTTGAAATCGATCTGTCGGCACCGTTCCAGGTGGGCGATCGCGTCAAAGCCAAGGTCATGCACCCCGAAACCTACACCCGTTTACCCCGCTACGTCAGGGGCAAAGTCGGAGAAGTGGTCAAAGATCATGGTGTTTACGTGTTTCCAGACACGATGGGGCAAAGGCTATCGACCAAACCTCAGCATGTCTACAGCGTCCGTTTCTCTGCCCAAAGTTTATGGGGGATGGATGTTTCGCCCAATGACGCGCTCTATATCGACTTATTTGATGACCATTTAGAAGCCGTGTGAACGACATCTATTGCAGACATTAATTGAACGCCATGTCTTCGACGTTTCCTAATCTATCTTCTTTTTCAGAACCTCTCAGCGGGGGCAATGAGCCGACTTTTCAATCCCCTTGGGAAGCCAAGGCATTTGCGATGGTCAATCAGCTTACGGCTTCAGAGCACTGGAGTGGGTCGGAGTGGACAGATGCTTTTGCCCAGGAAATTGCGGCGGCGGAGTCTGATCCAACAGAGACCAGCACTTACTATGAGCGGTGGGTACGGGTGTGTGAACAGCTATTAGTTGCCAAAGGAATTATCGAGTCCGGGGCGATTGAGCAAAGAATGGAAGCGTTACTGGTAGAACAATCGAACCACGCCTGATGGTGCCTGGGCCGACGGGTGGCCAATATTGCCAAGCGGTTTAGTTTAGATCTGAACAATGGCCGAATGGGAGATCGCTGGCAACCGCCCCAACGCCACCAAGGCCTGATAAACCGATCCACACACCTCGGCACGGGTGGCCACTTGATTGGGCTTCAAATGATTCAAGCTGGGATAGTTCACCACGAGCCCCCGCCGGGTTGCCGTCGCCATGGGTTGCAGGGCATAGCGGGGAATATCCGTATAGTCCTGGAAGCGCCCCAGAATATTCAGGGACTCAGCCCCCTGATCGGCGAGCGCCAACCCATTGACCAAGGAGACCCATATCTGTACCCGCAGCAGCGGATGTTCGGGACCAAAGGTTTGATCCGGGAACCCCGCCATAAACCCCGCCCGATAGGCTTGCTGGATCACTGCCGCCCCCCAGAACGTGGGGGGCACATCCCGAAACACCCTCGCTTCTTGATGGGGTGTCGGTTGAAAGGCTTTTACGACCAACGCCGCATATTGAGCCCGGTTCATGGGGGCGTCGGGTAAGAAGCGACCATTGGCCATGCCGCTGACCAAGCCATTTTCGGCCAAGCCTCGAATAAAGGCAGTGGCCCAGTGACCGGTTAAGTCGCTAAAGAGCACCTGGTTATTGTCTGGCTGCACGATGTAGGGGGAGGCGATCGCCGTTGCCAATCCCAAGGCCACCCGGCCCTGATACACCAGCGCCGAGACCTCAGCCCGAGTAATGGTCTCCGCCGGACGCAGGGTAAGGGCATCGGGGTAGTTCACCACTAACCGCCGCTGAGTGGCGGTGGCCAGGGCACTGACGGCATAGCTGGGAATCTGGGCGCGATCGCGATAAATCCCCAGGGCATCCACCCGCCCCCCCGTGAACCCGAGACCATTGGCGATCGCCACCATCGCCTGAATGCGAGTGATCGATTGATTGGGACGCATGGTGCCGTCGGGAAACCCACTCAGAAAGCCGGTGCTTTGGGCCTGAGCCAGGACCGCCGCCGCCCAAAAATCAGGGGCCACATCGGTAAATGCAACCGGTTCACGGGTTTGGGGGCGATCGGGAAAGCTGGCCACGATGAGGGCGGCAAACTGGGCACGGGTGACCGGGTTGTTGGGGCGAAAGCTGCCGTCTAGAAAGCCCTTGACTAAATCATCAGCGGCCAGACCATCCACAAAAGCCCCGGCCCAATGGTGGGCCATATCGGCAAAGGACTGGGATCCCGCTGTTGGGATCGGTGCAGGTGGTGCAGGGGAGGGTGCTGGCAGGGTGG
>JAQCKL010000079.1 GCA_027592485.1 Cyanobacteriota bacterium | reverse complement strand
TACTTGTCGCAACTTATACCCTGAGAGCTTTTATTACTTCAAGACCGACTTTTCAAACATCCTCTAACAGCGACTGGGAGGGGGCAAGCTTAGTAAAGCAATTTGTGGAAGCGGTCGGCATTTCTCTGGTTTAGGGGTACCTTAATAGTCACAGGACAGCAATTTAATGCCGTAGCACTATACCTGCCTGCGTTACTTTAAAGCTATAAAGTAGTCTGCACTTTTCCTAAAAGCGCTTGAGTGAGGGAAACCTGTCGGTGAGTCGTGAGGCACTATGAGCATGGTTTTAGTAGTTGAAGACAGCATCCCCCAAAGGGAAATGATTACCGAACTCTTGAAGGGCAGCGGTCTCACCGTTACGGCTGCAACTGATGGCGTAGAAGCTTTGGAGCATATTCAATCCGGTCCTCTACCTGATTTAGTGGTTCTTGATATTGTCATGCCTCGCATGAATGGATATGAATTCTGTCGGCGGTTGAAGACGGATCCTTCCACCCAAAACGTTCCCGTTGTCATGTGCTCGTCCAAGGGAGAAGAGTTCGATCGCTATTGGGGCATGAAACAAGGGGCCGATGCTTATATCGCGAAACCCTTCCAGCCAACAGAATTAGTTGGTACTGTCAAGCAACTCCTCAGGGGCTAGCATCATAAGGAATTCACCCATGGTAGGAAATCCGGACTTTCTGACAGGTAAGGGTCAAGATCAAGGCCCTGAATTGCAAGAATTGGAAACACCAGAAGGTGAACTGTACTTGCGGTTTTATGTCACCACGGGCGAGGAATTTGCCCTTCCGGCCACTGGAATTCGGCGGATTATCGAGCAGCCGCCCGATCGAATCACCCCTGTGCCCAATGTTTCGCCTTTACTCCTCGGTACATTAAACGAACAAGGACGCGTGATCTGGGTGGCGGATTTAGGTCAATTTCTAGGGTATTCCACTCAACTCAATACAGATCGCGCTGAAATTCCGGTCATAGCGGTCGAAGATCAAGGAACTATGTTAGGCTTAGCCGTCAACCAGATTGTTGGCACAGACTGGATGGATGTGGAAGAGTTGCAGCTTTCTCAAAGCACCCCCGATACAGCAGCACCCTTTTTAAAAGGGGAATGGGTTACGGACAAAAATTCTGATCGTCTGCTTCGTCTACTTGATCACGTTGCTGTCCTACGTTCAGCCCGTTGGGCTGCCTAACCAAACCATACTTCTAGACCGCTTAAGCAGCAGGGAGATAGTAAATGGCGTCAAGTACTGATTACTCTCAGGCTTACCAAACTGCCGAGAGGGCTTATATGCAAGGCAGCTACGAAGAAGCTGCTGTTGCTATTGATCAGCTCGCCGCCGAGTATCCAAGTGATCCGAGTGTCCTGCTATTGCGGGGGCATATCTACTGCTATGGACTACAAAGCTACAGTGTCGCACAAGACCAGTATCAAGCTGTTCTAAGCATTACTTCTGATCCTGAGTTTGTAGACTTTGCTAACAATGGTTTGGCCTATGCCAGTCAGTTTGTTGGAAACGGTGCCGATGCTGCTGAGCAGACAGCATCAGATGATTTGGATTGGGAACAAAGCATTTCCGACAACGACAATGATCATGACTTAGATTTTCCTGCATTCGAGGAAATGAGTAATGATGTTCTTGTTGGCGAAGGCGACGAGATTGACTTTCCAGAGATAGATCTATCCACCCCCTTTGGCGAGGTTTCATCTAATAGTCCTGGAACCCCATCATTAGATGAGAATAATCCCTTTGGCGACGATCCTTTTGCACCAAGCAATACCGCTAACGATCCGAGTTGGGATATTGCTTCAAATGGGGACCCTTTTGCAATCGGGGCAGAGGCGACAAATCAAGCCGATCCTTTTGGAGAATTTGACAGCTTGCCTGCGGTAGATGGCGATTTCGATGCTGCCGGACAAGACGATCTCTTAATTCCAGCTATCGATGATTTAGCGAATGATTACAGTGGGGATGAGGCCACCCTCGGGTCATCCAATGCCTCTCCAGCTGATGATCAAACGCTATTTATGGCTGATCCCATTGGGTTTAATCCATCTGAGGACGAGATTGATGCGACACCATCTTCAGACGACACATTCTCAGTGCTAGATGATGGCGAAGCGACCGTCTTTTCCCCATCTCCCCCTGAATTTACAGATACAGCATTTCCTGAGGACTCTGTCAGCGGTAGTTACGGAGCCAGTAATGGCGGTGTTGCTGATAGCAGCGGATCTATTGCTGGAGGGCAAAGTAATGTTGACTTCTTGGATGAATTTGACGATTTAGGCAGTTTGCCTGATTTCGAATTGACCGATGGCTCTGCTGGTTTTACCAGCCCATCTGTCGGTGGATCAGGGATCAGCTCAACGGACGGTACGTTAACCCGGTCTGCCAATTCGGGCTTCTCACTGAGTGATCCGAGTGAGATGGCTTTAGGGGACGAGGAGATTTTCAGTATTTCTGGCGTTACAGAGTCTCTCCCTGCCTTTGCTCAAATGGATGAGGATAAATCAGAGCAGGTCACCGTAGAGCAAGGTTCGCTAAGGTTTTTAGAAGATTCATCGTTAGATTTCAAACAAATTGTTGTCGCTGGAGTCGCTGGAGTTGCCTCGGCTATCACCGTGACGTTGGTCAGCTTTGTCGCAGATATCCGAACGGATCGAGAGATCCCTAGGGGGCTTCATGGTCTCATGGCTTTATCCGCGCTTGTGGCTGGATCGGGAGCCGCTGCGGGTGCAGGGTATCTAGCAACAAGACGGATTAAGCAATCCGTCGGCAATCTACAGGAGCAGTTTAATGTTGTCTCCAAGGGCAACTTAAATGCTCGGGCTACCGTTTATGCCGACGATGAATTTGGGCATTTATCCTCAGGTTTTAATCAAATGGCACGGGTGATTCTCACAACCACCAGTGAAGCCCAACGCAAAGCCCAAGAGCAAGAGCAAGCTAAAGAAGATCTGCAACGGCAAGTGATTCGGCTCCTGGATGATGTGGAAGGGGCAGCGCGAGGGGACCTAACCGTGCAGGCAGAAGTCACAGCTGACGTATTGGGAGCTGTTGCTGACTCCTTTAACCTCACGATTCAAAATCTTCGAGAGATTGTTCAGCAGGTCAGTGTGGCAGCCCGGCAGGTGAGTAAAGCCTCGACGGAAAATGAGACTTTTGCCCGTAGCCTATCAGGAGATGCGCTGCGTCAAGCCGAGGAGCTGGCTGTCACCCTAAACTCTGTGCAGGTCATGACGGACTCTATTCAGCGGGTGGCCGAGAGTGCACGAGAAGCAGAAGAGGTGGCGCGTTCTGCTTCTGCTACGGCATTGCGCGGCGGCGAGGCGGTGGAGCGGACTGTGGCGGGGATTCTTGAGATTCGAGAAACTGTTGCAGAAACAACTCGCAAGGTCAAACGCTTAGCAGAATCTTCTCAAGAGATCTCTAAAATCGTGGCTTTGATTTCTCAAATTGCGTCACGAACCAATTTATTAGCCTTAAATGCCAGTATTGAGGCGGCTCGGGCAGGCGAAGCTGGTCGGGGGTTTGCTATTGTGGCCGACGAAGTTCGTCAGCTGGCCGACCGAGCCGCTAAGGCATCGAAAGAAATTGAGCAGATCGTTCTTCAAATTCAGAGTGAAACCAGCGGGGTAATGACCGCGATGGAGGAAGGAACTCAACAGGTGATTGAGGGTACGAAACTGGCTGAGCAAGCGAAGCGATCGCTTGAAGATATTATTCAGGTATCTAATCGGATTGATGTGTTGGTGCGATCGATTACCGCTGACACAATTGAGCAAACGGAAACATCTCGAACGGTTGCTCAAGTTATGCAATCGGTTGAATTAACTGCCCAAGAAACCTCTCAAGAGTCCCAAAGGGTATCAGCTTCTCTACAAAACTTGGTCGGTGTCGCCCGAGATCTACTGACCTCTGTAGAGCGGTTCAAGGTAGATGGGAGTAAAAGCTGAGGAGGCTGAGTTCTGGAGCAATATTCTGAGCTATTTACCGAGAGTTGTGACTAGAATGACCCCAAAGCACAGCCTTAAAACCCTAGCTAGGGGGTTGCACTACAGTAGACCTACTTCTTACCGAGCGTATCGCTAGCATACCTGATCGCTACCCATACGGTGACAGCGGGCCAGGGCATTCAAAAACGACCATGAAGGGGAACGGTGTCCGCTATGATGCCTGAACAACAGCAGCGAATCCTAGGCTACTTCATTGAGGAAGCCAAAGATCACCTCAATACCATTGAGCAGGGTCTGCTCAGTCTTCAAAAAACCATTGAAGATACAGAAATGGTCAATGAGGTTTTCCGAGCGGCTCACTCGATTAAAGGGGGGGCGGCCATGCTAGGTATCGAGAGTGTTCAGCGCGCTTCTCATCGCCTTGAAGATTATTTCAAAATTCTCAAGGAATCTCCTGTCCAAACAGATCGCACCCTGGAGTCGATGTTTCTTCAGGTGTTCGATGGTCTTCAGTCTCTAGTCGAAGAGCTTCAGGGACCTTTTGGCCTGACCGAAGATAAAGCTCAAGAAGTGATGGGGGATATTGAACCCGTCTTTGATCAACTGGAAAAACATCTCAATTCCTTGGTCTCCCAAGCAGAAGCC
This sequence comes from Cyanobacteriota bacterium, assembly GCA_027592485.1. Taxonomy (GTDB): domain Bacteria; phylum Cyanobacteriota; class Cyanobacteriia; order Phormidesmidales; family Phormidesmidaceae; genus PCC-6406. The sequence goes on along the minus strand of JAQCKL010000079.1, from coordinate 7,419 downwards.
AGCGGAGCCACTTTAGTTTCCGCCCCAGCAGCAGCCCAAGTAAACCCTTCAAAATCTCCTCCAGCAGCCCATACAGAGGAAAGTGCCCTCAGGTTGGTTTTTCGCAGTGATGTTCCAGGGCATCTGCGGGATATGCTGCATCTCTTCAAACAAACGGATAATACCGACAGTCGTACTGCTTTACAGAACAGTTGTGATGCACTGCTGCGAATCGGTGAACAGTTTGATCTCACCGCCTGGTGTGAACTGCTTCGCCTAGCGAGTCAAGCTGTGGGTAACCCAGAGCAAACGTATCGTGCCCTAGCACCCGTTGTCATCAAGGATGTCAAACAAGCCCAAGAATGGGTACTAGGGGGGAGAGCTGCTGAGATTACCCCTTCCAATGCCATGCAAGCGTTGCTCCCTCCTCCCGAAATCGCTGCACCGGGTGGAGTAACAGCAGGTGATTTGGATGCACTCCTCGATGACGCCTTGTCGCAGCCAGGAGGCGCTGATTTGGCCGACTTGTTTGCCGACAGCAGCATGGCAGCTTCCTCGGAGCCTGATTTAGACGGACTATTTGGGGTTGATGATCAGGCCGCAGACATTACGGAACCTATCACCACTGGGGATCTGGGCGACTTGTTTGCCGAGGATGCCCGCATCGAGGATACGAGCGAAGCAGACATCACTAGCGATTTTGATGCTCTATTTGCAGAGGATGGTCTTAATGAAGAGAGAGCCGAACCTGCTGTTGATGTTGAGAGTGATTTAGGCGATCTGTTTCAGGCTGATCTTCCTCAATCAACTGCAAAGCCGGGTCTTATCGATAATGACGACTGGTTGTTGGGAAAAAGTGATGCGACCCCATTAGCTGAACTGGACGATTTGCCCGAGGCTTTACTGGTCGATAACAGTGTTACCCAGATTAACGATGATGCCAAATTAGAGAATGATCTATTAAATCAGTCTCAAGGGCCGGAGGTTGGTGCCGCTGAGTTGAATAGCTTGGCCGACTTATTTGAAGGGGAGATAACGGAACCCTCTTGGCAGGAGGAATCGGAAATAGCCCATGAAAACAGCGCGGATGATAGTACTCTCGATATCGATATATCTAATGAGTTCTCCGATTTACTCCTTTCTGAACCTGATAGCAATCAGCTCGGTGATAGTGATAGCACGAGCTCTCAAGAGGAGTTAGCCAATTTATTTGGCGATGCTTCTTTTGGTGAGGAGGAGCCAGCTACAGCGATGGCGGCAGACTTAAATTCAGACGTTAACAATACTGAGTCATTCTCAGACGACCTGGATGGGTTATTTGGCGGCATTGATCTTGACGAAGGCCAAGATCACGAGGAAGAGATCGCGGCAGATTTTGATTCGACTGTTAGTAACACTGAACTCTCCTCCGATGACCTGGGTCAGCTATTTGGCACTGTTGCTCTCGACGAATTGCAAAACCAGGATGAAGCGATCTCTACAGATTTGAATTTAGCCCCCAGTGAGTCAGATACAGATGATCTGGGTGAACTGTTTGGCGGTATTGATTTCGACGAAGAAGCGGGACAAGCTGAGTCAATCACCACCGATATCAGTGCGACGGTAATTGACTCTGGGTCAGCAGCAGATTTCGATGCGTTATTCGATGACGCGGAAGACCCTAGGGATATCAGTGGCGAACTCACTGTAGACGCTGGAGACAGCGATGATTTTGGCGGTCTATTTGCACCATCGCCATCATCTGCTTCTGGGGTTAGCGCGTTAGAGACATCTGCCGATCTGTCCCTACTTGACGACGGTGACCTCAACGAAACAACCGCAGCATCAGGGGCCAACGGTGATTTCGATAATCTATTTAATGTTCCGTTGGCAGAGGATGACGTGCAAACCTCTGCCGAGGAGGATGCATCAGAATATTCCCTTGACGATCTAGAAGAAAATGACCTCGTTGCAGCCTCGCCCCAACCGATGGCTGATTTACACTTCGAGAACGATCAGGGTCTCGAAACTGGTCTGGATTTCGTGGCTAGTAGCGAGCTTGACAGTGATGTAACAGATACATCTCTCAGACTGGATAGTTTAGAACTGGCAGAAGAAGAGACCTCAGATCTGGATATGGATTTTTTTGGGGAATCTGAGCAGAGTCTTGCCCCTGAGAGATCCGAACCGTCTGAAACGGTAGAAGACGTTGATGATTTATTTGCAATTCCATCGACATCTCCAACAGCTAGCAGTGATTCTGAAGCAGTTCCATTCAATGTGACTGAAGGGGGGCTGGATGATCCATGGGATGAAATGGAGTTTGAAGGATCGAGTGCCGTCACTGCAAATAATGCTGAAGTCCCTGAAGTCCCTCTAAGTTCTCTGGATGACCCCTGGGATAACGCCGCTGATCGCGCTGCATCTGAAGATCCCGCTCTAGCCGCTTTGGATAGTTTATGGGATACCGCCGACGAGCATGCCATAACTACCATTGATGAAACAGGTTTGGACGATGACTCTCATCGCAATGTCATAGAAGCCGATACGGCGGAAAGCTTTGATATTTTCGGTGATGCCGAGTCTGAAGTCGATTTATTTCAGGATATAGATTTGCCTGATGAGCTAGAGAATGACGCCAATCTTGACCCACCTAGCAACCCTGAAATCGATCCTCCAGATCTAAGCCTAGGCGAGACGTTGGGGGAAACGGATGGCACTGATATCGGTCTTGATGACTTAGATGCGCTTCTAGATGATGCCTCTTCTGAGCAAGAGATGGATGGTTTGTCCGATGCAATGTTTCCAGAAGAATCAGACCTAGGGGATTTAGAGGCCCTCATCAATGAGGAGGCTAGCATGGCAACAATGCCAGAAGTCGCGCCTCCAAGCCTGGGGGTTTCATCAGAATTTGATGGTTTAGGCGCTTTGCTAGGCGACGAATATGAACTGGAAACCTTTTCGGCTGATGTCTCCGCTGAGGGTGACTTTGATGAACTGGATGCGCTCCTAGATGACGATGTGCTCCTAGAGCCAGCCAGTATTGAACCAGAGATAACAGACGAGTTTGGTGATTTAGAAAAACTTCTAGAGCAAGCCGACCAAACTTTAGGGGGCGGCGGTTCGCCAACCATTCGGCCAGGCAGTACCGGGCGATTTAGCCGCCGCCCAGCCAATATGGGCGATCAAACCATGCGGGTCTCGGTCAAACACCTCGATACCCTGAGCAATTTGGTCGGTGAGTTAGTCGTCAATCGTAATTCTTTAGAGCAGGATCAAGAACGCCTCCGTCAATTCCTCGACAACTTGCTGTTTCAAGTTCAACAGCTCAACGATGTGGGCCAGCGAATGCGGGATCTATATGAGCGATCGCTGCTAGAAAGCTCTTTGATTTCCAGTCGCCAAGCCTTCCATACAGGGGGAAGTTCTTCTTCAGGCAGTGGTAATGCTGGTGGGAATGGCGATAGCCATGCGACCGGAGCGACGTTTGACGCCTTAGAAATGGACCGCTTTACCGGTTTCCATACCCTTTCCCAAGAGATGATCGAGCTAATTGTTCGAGTGCGAGAGTCTGCCTCCGATATTGGCTATACGGTCGAGTCTTCTGACCAGATTACTCGTCAGTTTAGACAGGTCACCACCCAACTCCAAGAAGGGCTGAATAAGGCCCGCATGGTGCCCTTCGCCCAAACCGCTGACCGCTTACCTCGAGCCGTACGGGACATCTCCTTGAAATGTGGTAAAAAAGCGCGTTTGATTGTGGAAGGGCGCGACACCCTAATCGACAAAATGATCTTGGAGCGTCTGTATGACCCCATGACCCATTTGGTCAATAACGCGATCACCCACGGAATAGAAACCCCAGAGGAACGATCAGCAGCGGGCAAATCTCGAGAAGGCACCATCACTGTCAAAGCATTTTATCAAGGCAATCAAACGGTGATTTACATTGCCGATGATGGTGCTGGCATCAATCCTGATGTAGTCAGGCAAAAAGCCATCAAGAAAGGGCTGATGACCCAAGCAGAAGCCCGCGCCATGTCTGTTCTAGACATCTACGAACTCCTTTTCCGTCCTGGGTTTAGCACCCGCGATCAGGCGGATGACTTTGCCGGCCGAGGGGTCGGCATGGATGTGGTCCGAACAGCACTCTCTGAAATTCGAGGGAATATCACCATCGATTCTGAGATGGGCAAGGGTACTAGCTTCACCATTCGCCTTCCCCTCACCCTCAGCATTTCTAAAGCGCTGAGTTGTCTCAATAATCAGGCGCGAATTGCCTTCCCCATGGACGGGGTCGAGGATATGTTTGATGTGCCTAAAGAGCGCATCCAAACGGATGAGAATGGCCACAACAGCATTCTTTGGCGTGACACGACCCTACCCTTCCAAGCGCTATCAGACTTGCTGCAATTTAACCGAACCTTGGGACGCGGCAGGGTATATGGAGGCAGCCAGGATGAAGATATCGTCTCCATTGTGGTGTTACGAAGCGCCAATGCCCATATTGGTCTGCAAGTGGATCGGGTACTCGGGGAGCAAGAGATTGTGATCAAGCAACTTGAGGGTCCCGTCCCGAAACCGATTGGTATTGCTGGGGCAACGGTACTGGGTGATGGCCGAGTCATGCCCATTGCCGACGTCCTTGAACTCATCGATATCTCTCAAGGTCGGGTCCGCCGTGATAGCAGCGCACCCTTATGGTCTCAAGATGAAGAGTCCCCGGTAGAAGCCCTTCCGCCTAAGGCTGAACCCACCGTATTAATTGTGGACGATTCCATCACGGTGCGTGAGCTACTATCGATGAGCTTTAACAAAGTGGGCTATCGTGTCGAACAGGCGCGAGATGGTCAGGAAGCCTGGGAGAAATTACGCTCTGGTTTGCCTTGTGATCTGGTTTTCTGCGACATTGAAATGCCCCGAATGGACGGCTTAGAGTTGCTATCCCGTTTGCAGAAAGATGGGACGTTAAAATCCGTGCCGATCGCCATGCTGACCTCGCGAGGGGCCGATCGCCATCGCCAAATGGCCGTCGATCTCGGGGCCAGTGGGTACTTCACCAAGCCCTACCTAGAGGAGGCCCTGCTGGATGCGGCCCAACGGATGCTAAATGGGGAAGTTCTCCTCCATAGCCCTGGCAGCACCGAGAATTAGTCCTTATCTAGGCTGGGTTTGTTCTGTGACCCAGCCTAGATAAGCGGTCGAACCAGCTAAAATCGGCAGCACTACAATTTCAGGGACTTCGTAAGGATGCAGGGCTTCAACCCTTGCGGCTAGCTCAGCATAGCGACGGAGGCTGGTTTTGATCACCAGCTGCCACTCGTTATCTTGCTGGGCTTGACCTTGCCAGCGGTAGATGGACTGGATGGGAAAAAGGTTAATGCAAGCAGCCAGACCTTCATTGACCAAGGCATTTGCTAGGGCAATTGCGGTTTCCTGGGAGTCTATGGTGACTAACACCACCCCACATGCAGACATGTCCATATCGACTGAGTCATTAGGGCCTTTGAGCAGAAGCGGCTTCAACAAAATGTGACTGCTCTAGGGTATCCCGTGTCAAACGGTGACTCCACACGGTTACCCCTGTAGCCAGAGTATAGAGGTTATCTCGGGCTATGGTTGGCAGAATCGTATCAGTAAATTCGGCCCCTTCAATGGCGGTGGCTTCCAAGTGGGCATCGGCTAGGTTGGCTTGGGTCAAGTCTGCACGGGTGAGATTCACCCCTTGCATCTGAGCGTGCCAGAAGATGGCACCAGTGAGGTTCGCACTAGTAAGGTTCGCCCCTCTTAAGTTCGCAGTGCGCAAGGTGGCATGACTGAGATTGGCAGCGGTGAAATCCACCCCATTCAGCTGAGCCCCATTTAACTTGGCTTGGTGTAAGTTGACACCGGTCAGCTGCATGCCTTGCAAGTTCACCCCATTGAGGTACGCGCCCTCTAGGTTGACTTCTTCCAGCTGGGTCCGTTCAAAAGCAGCACCACTCATACGGGTGCCACTGAGGTTAGACCAGGCTAGATTCGCACCGCGTAAGTTTGTGCCGCATAAATTCGCCCCCTGCAAATTCGCGCCGCAGAGATTGGCCCCTCGCAAATCAGCACCTCGAAGATTGGCATGGCAAAGGTTACTCCCACTGAGATTGGCATGGTTGAGGTCCGCCTTGACCATAAATGCCCCCCAGAGATTAGCTTTGCTGAGATTAGCTCCCTCCAGGCTGACTTCGCTGAGCTTAGTAAAACTCAGGTCAGCTCGGTGCAACTTGGCCTGATGGAGTCGAGCTTTGGTCAGAAAGGTGCGTTGAAAATTCGCCCCAGTTAAATTGGCTTGGTTAAGGTTGACTGCTACGAGAATTCTCTGAGTGAGGTTCACACCACAAAGGTGAATGCCATTGAAATCTCGATACCCAGATTCATAAAGCTCTAAAAAGTAACTGGCGTTCATGGCAAAATGTCTAATAGTCTGCGTTTTTCTCTAACGGTCAATTTGGCGTATAAGACTAGAGGTAGCCCAATTCAATGCCCTCGATTGCAATGGCGGTGATAGGGCTAAAAGCGGTTGTGGACTAAAACGGGATTTTAAAAAGAAGGCAGTGCTTGACCGAGTGCCGTTTTAGAACAGGTTGTCTGAGAAGGTAGTGAAGGGTAAATGAACTGAATAATTGCTGACAGTCCTGCTCAGAGGCCGTTTAAAAAGAAAGTAGGTCGGTATGGGATACGACTGTAGGCAGTCAGTATATCGGTTGGATGCCTGATGTTGCCGTTGCTCGTGTTGAGCCCTGTATTCGAATTGACGGTACAAGGCTTTTCAAACAGCCCCTCAAGGACATCCACTCATACCCTAAGTGACCCTTTGGCGGAATAGCAGCCTCTGACATGTTGATTGATAAATTGGAGTGAAACTTAGTAGTGCGCTGATGTTTAGACCCATTAGGTTTAGACCCATTACGCTAGGCATTGTTTGGGTAAGTTTTGTGACTTATGCGTTTTTCCTAGCCCCCCCTAACCAGGATGATGTGGGGAGTTTGATCCAACATTTAGCCAGTGGCAAATGGGATGGCATTAACCCCGCCATTGTGGCGCTGTTTAACGCGATGGGGATTTGGCCCTGCATCTATGCCGGTATGGCGATGGGTGATGGCCATGGGCAGCGGGCGATCGCTTGGCCATTTGTTCTGGGTTCGTTTGCATTTGGCGCGTTTAGCCTGTTGCCCTATTTAGTCTGGCGGCAGCCTAATCCAGTTCAACCGCCGCAGCAATCAAAGCTTTTGAGGGTGTTGGAGTCTCGCTGGTTGGGAGTCCTGATTTTGTTGGGATCCTTGTTCCTGGTCGGTTATGGCCTCTACGCTGGGGATTGGGGAGACTTTGTCTGGCAGTGGCAAAACAATCGTTTCATCCATGTCATGGGCCTCGATTTTTGCTTGCTGTGGCTATTGATCCCCACGTTGTTGGGGGATGATATGGCTC
>JAQCKL010000078.1 GCA_027592485.1 Cyanobacteriota bacterium | reverse complement strand
TTCGCATCATGGTGCGGCGACTCGCGTAGCGATTTTGACACCGAATAACTTTTCAAACATCCTCTTAAGACTCAGGGATGGCAATTTTCACAACTCAGTGGCGAGTACCAAGCCTATCCCACCCATTCCCAGGCCTTTAGTAGTTTCGCGCAGACGATTGAGGAGATCATTCAGCGGGATGTGGAGGTTTATGTCACCCAGCTCAGCAAGCCGGAGGAAAAAGCCGCTCAAGTTGAAGAGCAAGAGGACGCTTAGGCCTCCAGAACTTGCCGTCATTACCCATCCATTGGGTTCTTGGCAAGGGACCCCTATTTTTCCTGAAACACCCCGCCAAGGCGCTATTTAGGTGGGCTTAACAAGATAGAATTAAAAACTGCTAAGGCTTGCAGTCTTGTCCTAACCGGGCTGGCGACTGCCATAGCTGCAGACCTGCCACTGCTCTGGAATGTTGTCTCGGAAGTGCCCCCATGATCCGCGAAGTTTTTATGCCTGCCCTCAGCTCTACCATGACGGAAGGCAAGATTGTCTCTTGGGTAAAGGCTCCTGGAGACAAGGTTGAAAAGGGGGAAACGGTCGTCATTGTTGAATCGGATAAGGCCGATATGGATGTGGAGTCCTTTTATGAGGGGTTCCTAGCCGCCATTGTGGTCGAGGCCGGGGAAGTGGCTCCGGTGGGGAATGCGATCGCCCTCCTAGCTGAAACCGAAGCAGAAATTGAGGAGGCCAAGGCTAAGGCTGCTGCGGCCGGCAGTGCTAGCCCCGCTGCGGCACCCCCAGCCGCAGCCGCAGTGCAGGAGCCGGAACCGACAGCACCGATTCCTGCAGCTCAAAACGGTGCGGGGACAGGCAGTGGTCGCCTAGTCATTTCACCCCGAGCCCGTAAGTTAGCCAAAACCCTCAAGGTTGACCTCGCCACAGTTAAGGGCAGTGGTCCCCATGGCCGCGTTGTTGCCCAAGATATAGAGTTGGCCGCGGGCAAAACACCCACCGCCCCGACCCCAGCACCTCTTGCCGTTTCGGCACCAGCCGTTGCCCCTGTGGCCACCCCACCTGCGTCCTCGCCAACCCCAGCGGTTCCTGGCCAGGTCGTGCCTTTCAATACGTTGCAAGGCGCAGTGGTGCGGAACATGATGGCCAGCCTAGCGGTCCCCACTTTCCACGTGGGCTATGCCATTACGACTGATGCCTTAGATGCCCTATATAAGCAAATCAAGTCTAAAGGGGTAACCATGACGGCGCTGCTGGCGAAAGCCGTGGCCGTGACCCTTAAGCAGTATCCCTTGCTGAATGCCAGCTATACCGAGCAAGGCATTCAGTACAACAGCGGCATCAACGTCTCTGTGGCAGTGGCGATGGAAGGGGGAGGGCTGATCACCCCGGTATTACAGAGCGCTGATCAGATGGATATTTATTCCCTATCTCGCACCTGGAAGGACTTGGTCAGCCGAGCCCGGACCAAGCAACTGCAGCCGGCTGAATATACGACGGGCACCTTTACCCTGTCGAATTTAGGCATGTTTGGCGTCACCACCTTTGATGCCATTTTGCCCCCAGGTCAGGGATCGATTCTGGCCATTGGAGGAGCACAACCTACCGTAGTGGCCACACCAGACGGGATGATGGGGGTCAAGCGCCAGATGCAGGTCAACATTACCTGCGATCACCGGATCATTTATGGGGCCGATGCAGCCGCCTTTTTGCAGGCGCTAGCCAAATTGATTGAGACTGAGCCCCAGTCTTTGACCCTTTAAAGCCAGTGGGCAGCTTCTTCTCCAATGGGCAATAGAGAGCTGCCTAACCCTAACCATACCCTCAGGCCATGATGCTAAGTGCCCTAGATATGACTCTGCTTGGTGCCTTAGGGCTGGCGGCGGGGACGTTATCGGGGCTCTTTGGCATCGGTGGTGGCATGGTGATCGTGCCAGGGCTGTTTTATTTGTTTGGGTTTATGGGGCTGCCAGAGATGACCCTGATGCATCTGGCCGCAGGCACCTCCATGACCATCATGATCTTCACTGCCACCTCGTCGGTGTTATCCCATCACCTAAGGGGAAATGTCCAGTGGCCTATCCTCTGGCGGATCTTGCCTGCCGTGGGGGTAGGGGTCGTTTTGGGTAAGCTCCTCGCCAACCAGCTTGATAGCCAATGGCTGGAGGGGATTTTTGGATGCTTTCTGTTGATTGTCGCGTTGAAGATATTCCTGGATTGGTTACCCACACCAGAGGACCCTGAGCCCCCCAAACAGAAATGGATCAACCTGGTGGGGACGGTCTTGGGCTTTAAGTCTGGGGTGTTGGGCATTGGTGGAGGGGCAATTAGCGCTCCTTTTTTGCTGTATTCGGGATTATCTATGGCGCAGGCCAGCGGCACCTCGGCCTCGTTTACCCTGCCCATTGCCATTATCGGAACGGCGTCTTGCCTGTGGTTGGTTCCCCCAGAAATTGGGGTGGCTGGGGTGACCGGGACGGTGTACTGGCCTGCCGTTGCTTTGGTTGCCCCATTCACGATACTGGGGGCTCCCATTGGCGCGAAATTATGCCACACCATTCCTCAAGCTCAGCTCAAGCGGTTATTTGCCTTGCTCTTACTGGGCTTGGGCTTACGGCTACTAGGGGGAACCATTGCTTTTGTGTAGGGGAGCGTAACGGAACCCAGTCTCTTTATGGCGTCTGAGCGTGATTTCCATCACCCGCAAGCCCGACAGGGCTGACCGATTTCCCCTTCGGACAATCCCTGAGTTATCAATTCTGCCATCACAGGAGCGTTAGGGAGAGGACTTCCTCACCCCAGAAGAGCGGGATGCCTTCCATAGAGTCGCTCAAGCCTTTTCACAGCATCAGGGTCAATAATTAATGGGTTTGGCAGCGATCGCACCAGCCATGCACCGTCACCTCATAGTTACCCACCGTCAATCCCGACCTGAGGGAGCCTAACTGAATGCCCTGTAGCTGTTCCCAGGGAATATCTTCAATCTCTCCACAGCCTTGGCAGCGAAAGTGGTGATGGGGGTCGACGTTGGCATCATAGCGACAGACCCCCTCTTCTAAGAGCACCTCTCGAACCAGACCCACTTTTTTTAAAGCTTGAAGCGAGCTGTAGACCGTTGCTTGGGATGATTGAGGGGCCGCTTGGTTAAGATCTTGCAGGATTTGCTCCGCTCGGGGATGATCGCTGCGACCAAGCAGGTTGGCATAGACCGCAAATCGCTGGGGTGTCACCCTCAGCCCATTGGCCTGAAGCACTTTAACAATTTTGTCGGCTTGCTCCTGCATGTCTTTGGTCCTTCACCTTAACCACCCAGCGTTGGCCATTGGGGCCAGAATTGGGCGTTAAGGCCAGCGTTTATATTTATCAGCTTAGCGCACTCACCTTAAAACAGAAATTATCTACTAAGCTATATCAAGAGGAAGCAAATCTGATGCTTGATTTATTCCTAAATCAGAACTATTCTGATTTAGGGCGATGCTAGCAAACGCAGCCCCTTGTTGCAGACCACTGTGCGAACTACTTAGAGAGGTAACTATGGCTATCGAACGTGTGCCCGACGTTGTATTCAAGACTCGCGTCCGTGATGAGTCTGTCGAGGGTTCCAATCCCTATCGCTGGGAAGACCAAACCACTCAAGATATCTTCGGTGGCAAGAAGGTGGTGGTGTTCTCTCTGCCCGGTGCCTTCACCCCGACCTGTTCCTCTAACCACTTGCCCCGTTACGAAGAGCTGTATGACGAGTTCAAGGCCCAAGGCGTTGACACCATCATCTGTCTTTCTGTGAACGATGCTTTCGTGATGTTCCAGTGGGGCCTCAAGATTGGTGCCAAGAACGTCTTCTTGCTGCCCGACGGCAACGGCGAATTTACCCGCAAAATGGGGATGTTGGTCGATAAGTCTAACCTCGGCTTTGGGATGCGCTCTTGGCGCTATTCCATGTTGGTAAACGATGGCGCGATCGAAAAAATGTTCGTCGAGCCTGACTTTGCTGACAACGCCGGTGGCGATCCCTTCGAAGTGTCTGACGCTGACACCATGCTGGCCTATCTAAAGGGCACTGAAGCAGCAGGTGTTTCCGAGCCTCGTCTAGAGTTTGTTGGTTAATCTTGCCAACCGTTAAGTCACGCTCTAGTTAACCTGGCAGGCAAAGGAGGGGATGATGAGATCACCTGCTTTGCCTGCATCTCTATCTCTACTGAATTGATCTGGTAGGTGAGCCATGAAACTCTTTAGTAAAAACCTAGATACTCGTCTGGATACGCTATACGACGCCATCGTCGTGGGCGGCGGCATGGGAGGGTTGTCTGCTGCGATTTATCTGGCTCGCTACGGCTTGAAATGCTTGGTGATTGAGAAAGGTAAAGGCCGTTCTGTCTGGATGCAGGACCTGCGGAACTACTTGGGGCTGGATCCCGACACCCCAGGCCGGGACATTGTGAACCATGGCACGAAGCAAGCGATTGATTGGGGGGCCGATCACCTCCGAGGCTATGTAGAAGAGGTGACGGACGAAGACGACCATCTGGCCGTCAAGGTCAAGATAGGCAAGAAGGACAGCACTTACCCGGTCTTTCGCACCAAATACCTGGTTGCTGCCTCTGGGGTGATTGATTTGCTGCCCCAAGTGGAGAATATGCAAAACGTCTATGACTATGCGGGCTATACCCTGCATGTCTGCATGATCTGTGACGGGTTTGATATGTGGGATCAAAAAGCAGTTTTGATCGTTGGCCGGGAATCTCAAATCAATGCCGCCTTTGTCTTGAACTGGTATACCCCTTACATTTCAGTGCTCACCAATGGCTTGTTCTCCGTAGGCGATGAAATGCGCCAGAAACTGGCGGACCATGGCTATCCCCTCTACGAAGCGCCGATCGCCCAGTTCCTCGGCGAAAACCACAAAATGAGTGGGGTGGAGTTAGAAGATGGCACGGTGGTTGAAGCCACGACTGGGCTGATTAACATGGGGTCGATTTACCACAACCATTACCTGAAAAATATTCCAGGACTGGAGTGGAATGACGAAAACCTGGTCACCAATGACATGGCTCAAACCAGCCACGAACGTATTTTTGCCCTCGGCGACTTGAAGCAGGGGCTAAACCAAGTCTCGATTGCAGTGGCCGATGGCACCCTGGCCGCCACCCAAATCTGGCGGAATATTCGCCGGGCTAGCACTCCCCGCAAATGGGAAGAGAACATTCCGAAGCTGAGCACAACGGTTTAGGTCAATTTCCAGCCCATTCTTGCGTGGCAACTGCCTGGGTAACGTGGTGTAACCAGGGGAGAAGATTTAGCCTGGTCGTTGTCCAGCCATACCACCGTGGCAGGTCTGCAAAAAACGACGGGGCAATTCTGGATGACTGCCCCAGTGCAAATGGATGTAGGAGGCGTGGATCCGGTAGCGCTGCCAACCTTCGGGCTGGGAAACCGGTGAGGGCTGGTTCACGATGCCGTAGGGTCGGGTTTGGTATAAGGGTTGCGCAGCGGCAGCCGTTAGGGCAGACCGGTGAAACTCATGGCCCCATAGGGTTTGGCCGGTTTTAGCCAAGGGGCTATCTTGCACAGTCGTCACTTGGCGATACCCAAGGGTTAACCTGCCAGTCATTGCTGCTGTCGTCGGCAAACAACCGACCAGGGGCCATTGATGGCCCTCAAAATCAATTAAGTTTTCACAGAGATACATCAATCCCCCACACTCTGCATAGGTGGGTAATCCAGTGCGGAGGCGATCGCCCAGTTCCCCCAGCAGGCTGCGATTGGTAGAGAGTTCCTGGGCAAACATCTCAGGAAAGCCTCCGCCGAGATACAGGCCATCCAAATCTGCCGGTAGCACTGTGTCTGTTAGCGGACTCCAATACACCAGCTCTGCACCGAGGGCTTCTAGCTGCTCTAAGTTGGCGGGATAGTAAAAGTTAAAGGCGCGATCGCGGGCAATGCCAATGCGTGGTTTGGGCGCGGGAGCGAGGGGGCGCGGGAGCTGAGGGGCAAGGGATCGTTCTGCCGCAGAGACCGTTAGCAGCCGTTCTAATTGAGGCCAGTCGAAGCTCTCTTTGCCGAGCTGGGCCAGCCGCTGAAACCGTTGGCTGAGATCGGGGAGTTCATCGGTGGGGACCAAGCCTAAATGGCGATCGGGGAGGGTGATGTCGCCATGGCGGCGCAGCACCCCCAAAATCGGCATGGCGAGGGAGGCCATGGCGGCTTGGAGCATGGCCAGGTGGCGATCGCTACCCACTCGATTCAAAACCACCCCAGCAATAGTGACTTGGGGATCGAGGGTACGGTAGCCATGGACGAGGGCGGCTAAGGAGCGCGACAGGCGACTGCAATCCACAACGAGCAACACCGGAACCTTCAGCAGGCGGGCAATGTGGGCGGTGCTGGCCCAATCGCTCCCTCCGGCCCCATCAAATAGGCCCATCACCCCTTCGATCAAGCCATAGGTTGCCGACTGGATATGCCTGCCATAGCACTGCTGCACATAGGTTTCTGAGGTGAGTACTGGGTCGAGGGCATAGGCGGGGCGTCCCGTCAGCAGCCGGTGAAACATTGGATCGATATAGTCGGGTCCCACCTTAAATGCCTGAACTTTGGCCTGACGCACTTGCAGGGTTGCGAGCAACGCCATGGTGACGGTGGTTTTGCCCGCACCGCTGCGCTCTCCCGCAATGATCAGCCCCATGGCCCCCCCTCGGCATCCGTCTCGCTGGGGGCGGATCTTTTGGCAGGCGCACCGCCTGGCACCCCTACGGATCTATTTTTCTCAATGGGCAACTGCCATAAAGTCACTCAATTTGCCTCGCCATAACAGCATCCTTCCCCCTGGGCGGATAACCCCCCCAGCTCAAAATCGTACTATCCTCGATAGGCACCGCTGAGGCTGAATCTGTGACCGCTTGGACCTATCCGTTGCCGACGTTGTATCCCGGTACTTTACTAAAGCGCTACAAACGGTTTTTGGCCGACATTGAGCTGGACTCTGGCGAAACGATTACGGCCCATTGTCCCAATACCGGACCGATGACTGGGGTTTGCCATGTGGGCGGGCGGGTGATGGTCTCTCACCATGACAACCCGAAGCGCAAGCTAGCCTATACCTGGGAGCTAACGGAGGTCAACGATACGGTCCCGACTTGGGCCGGGACCAACACGGCGTTGCCCAACCGGGTTATTAAGTCGGCCCTGACCCACCACCTGTTTCCAGAATTGGGGGACTACGGCGAGATTAAGTCTGAGGTCAAATATGGCCGCGATCGCAAGAGCCGCATTGACTTCTTGCTGACCGGCGCAGATGGGGTCCCCATTTACGTGGAAGTCAAAAACACCACCTGGGCCGAAGGCACCCTGGCCCTCTTCCCCGATACGGTCACCACTCGGGGGCAAAAGCACCTACGGGAACTGACGGATCTGGTGCCCGAGGCCAGGGCGGTGATGTTGTATTTCATCAATCGGGGGGACTGCGTCAGCTTTGCCCCAGGGGACAGCGCCGACCCAGAGTATGGCGCATTGCTGAGGACCGCGATCGCCCAAGGGGTCCAGGTCTTACCCTGTCGATTTAAGGTCGATCCCCAAGGGATTCATTACTTGGGCCTAGCCCCGTTGCAGCTTGAGTGACCAACGGGGCCGGGATCACCGCCGCCATCATGTCGCCACGGTCTTCTGGGGGCTGCTCCACTGGGACCGATGCCACCGCTGCTGAGCCAGATACCGTTGAAGCTGAGTCCAATTCAGGATCTATCCAAGGCAAGGCAATCACCACCTCAGTCCCTTTGCCGAGCCCCTCGCTATAGAGGGTGATACTGCCATTCATGAGGGTGATTAAGTTGCGAGAAATCGCTAATCCTAACCCTGTCCCCTCAAACCGGCGGGTGGTGGAACCATCGGCCATGACGAAGGGTTTAAATAACTTGGCCTGCTGCTTCGGATCAACCCCCACCCCGGTGTCATGGATGCTGATCAGCACCCTCGGAACAGCGGTGGGTAAATCGATCCCCTGGGGTAAGCGAATCGCTTCGTTGGGACCCAAGATTTCATTTTCACCGTGCTCAACTAGGGTTTGAATGGTGACGTTCCCGTCATCGGTGAATTTAATCGCGTTATAGACCACATTCAAAATCACCTGCTTGAGCTTAGGAGCATCCGCTTCGACCCAAAGCGGCTCGGGCAGCGCTGCAGACACCAGCTCAATTCCCTTGGTTTGAGCCTGAACCGTTTGTAGGGCAAGCACTTCCGCAATCAGTTGCTGCAGGTTCACGGGCTCTAAATGAATCTCTAGGGTGCCGGATTCAATCTTGGCAATGTTGAGAATATCGTTGATGATCCCCAGGAGGTGAATGGCGGCTTGATCAGCACGGTCCAGAAATTCTTGGGCTTCTTCTTCACTATCACAACAGTCATCTCGCACCAGCCGAATGCAGCCAATAATGGCATTCAACGGTGTTCGCAGCTCGTGGGAGGTATTAGCCAAAAACTCACTCTTGAGCTGATTGGCCATTTGGGCCTCTTGCCAAGCATGTTGGATTTCTCGCGATCGCTGCTCTAGACGAGTCAACATGCGGTTAAAGGCCTTGGCCAGGTGATCGAACTCCCAAATTCGCAAATTTTGGGGCACCGCTTTGAAGTGGGAGAGATCTTGAATCTCCTGGGCATAGGCACAGAGTCGCTCTACCGGTTTTGATAGCTGCTGGGTGAGGTACAAGACCAGCAGAATCTGGCCCGCTAGCAGTCCCAGGGTAAAGAGCAGCAAGGTATAGCGAATGTCGCTCAGGCCCTGGAGGGCATGGTCGAGGGGGACGACCGCCATGACCGTCCAGGTTTGGGATTGTCCTGGGGCGATCGCCACCTCTAGGGGAGCATACCCTGCCAGCCACTCTGGGTGATTGGGCAAAAAGGAGAACAGATGGAGAATACCGCTATGGCCTGTCTGAGTATTACGCTGGATGGCTTGGAGGCGATCTCGACCCTCCATTTGCGTTATTGATTGCCCGACCATGGCCGCATTAGGGTGGATCTGTAGACTACCGGTCTCGTCCATGACAACGGTGTAGCCCACCAGCGATCGCGCCCCAGTATCGGCTAGCTGGGTAAAGCGGGCTTTTAGGCCCATGGTGTAGCGCAATTGCCCCTCCGGGCGATACACCGGCACCGCCATTACCGCTTCAATGGGGACGGCATCCTGGGGGCGCTCTGATTCAGCCTCCGCCCCCGTAGCGGATTGGACAGAAGCCAGATAGAAAGACACCTGGGTTGGCGCTGATCTGGCCGTTGCCCAAGGCAAATCGCCTAAGGGTAGCGATAAGGGCGTTGTACAGGTGCTGAGGGCCACCGTCGCACTGGTGCCCTCATAGAGCTGAATGCAGGTCTCGACACGGGGAATTTGGGCGGAAAATTGCTGGATCGCTGCTGTTGTGGCGGCCACATCCCCCGTGCTAAATGCGTTGGTTTGGCTGAGGGTTTGAAGATTGCTTTGCAACAACGCCAGGTTTTGGCCCAGAAAGTCGGCCTTGCGAACCGCACTGCTAGTGACATTTTGACGGGCCGTTTCTAGCAGGCTGGTGCGGCCCTTACGGAGGGTGACATACTGGCCCAGCAGTAGCACTGGGAGTCCTAGTAGCAGGAGTCTCAGCACTAAAATGCGACGAAAGGAACGGGGGTGGGATGCGCCCATAGGAACTGCAGGTTTGACAGAACGACACTGAAAATAGGTGGTCAGTCCCAGAAAACAGAAGCATCTCTGCGCCCTGGTAACCATGGGTTGGTTTGACCTTGGAACACCTTTAAATAGCCAACGCCATGCTTGGGGAACACACGTTTCTATGATAGTGGTCCTAAGGGGCAGACCTGGGGGACGGGGAGAATATCGCGCTGGCCCGGCTGCTGGCCCCTTGGCTTAGAGCACCTCGGATCGCGCTGATCCCTAGCATTGAGCTCGATCACTGAACATCCCCTGATCTAATGCCGCCGCGATGGTGAAGATAATGCCTCCCCCATGTTCTCCAGCCCCTCGTCCTTATACGACGGTGATTTTGGCGATGAGTGCCGATGGCAAGATCAGCGATCGCGATCGCCAAGCGGCCCGCTTCTCATCCGCCGCCGATTTACACCACCTCGAAACCCAAATCGCCCAGGCCGATGGGGTCTTATTTGGGGCCAATACCCTCCGGGCCTATGGCACTTGTCTAACGGTGCGGCAACCCGCATTGTTGGGGGCGAGATCGCAGCGTCAACAACCTCCTCAGCCCATTCAAATGGTGTGCTCCGGCAGTGGCAAGCTGGATCCTAAATGGCGTTTTTTCCAGCAAGCGGTACCCAGATGGCTGATCACGACTGCATTAGGGGCAAAGCGCTGGCAAGGGCAAGCAGCCTTTGAACAGGTACTGACTTTATCTGCATCCTCACCCTCCGGTTGGCGGGTGATGGCCCAAACCTTAAGGGAGCAAGGGGTAGAAACCTTAGCACTCTTAGGCGGTGGCACCCTTGTCGCCGCCTGGTTAGCGGCGGGTCTGGTGGATGAGCTATACCTAACCGTCTGCCCGCTGTTAATGGGTGGGGCTGGGTCCCCTACCCCTGTGGATGGAGCCGGTCAGCTGATGACAGCCCCCTGGCCCCTGACCCTAATTTCGGCCAAAACCGTCGGTTCAGAAGTGTTTTTGCACTATCGCTACAGCCACGACCCAGGGGATTGATTTACCCTAGAGAGCGTTTGCCCATGGGTCAGGTGACCCTGCCCTTTTCCCCTTACGTGCAGCACTTATGGCCCCTTCGCCTCAGCCCCAATACGTCCTGACCTGGACGCGTCAAATCCGCGACATTCCCCAAGCGGATTGGGATGCCCTGGCGCTGCCCCTCAAGACCCCGTTTTTAGAATGGACCTGGTTACACAACCTAGAGCATTCTGGTAGTGCAGTGGCCAATGCGGGCTGGCTGCCCAATCATTTAGCGGTGTGGCGGCAAGAACCGGGCAATCAACGCACCCTGGTGGCAGCAGCACCGCTGTATCTCAAGGCCCATAGCTACGGCGAATTCATCTTTGACCATCAGTGGGCCGAACTGGCTCAGCGTCTAGACATTGAGTACTATCCCAAGCTGCTGGGCATGGCTCCCTTTACCCCGGCGGAGGGCTATCGCTTCTTGATGGCACCCGGTGAAGATGAGGTCGCCTTGACGGCCTTAATGGTGGGGGCGATTGATCAGTTTTGCGATCGCAACGGCATCTCCGGCTGCCACTTCTTGTATGTAGACCCCGACTGGCGACCGGTGATGGAAGCAGCAGGCTTTCACAAATGGCTCCACCACAGCTACATCTGGCGCAATGAAGGCTATCAGACCTTTGACGATTACTTGGCTCGCTTCAATGCCAACCAGCGCCGCAACATTAAGCGAGAACGCAAGTCCCTGGAGAAGGCCCAATTGCGCCTAGAGCCCGTGGTAGGCGACGATATCCACCGCGCCCTTTGCAGCCAGATGTATGACTTCTATGGCGATACCTGCGACAAGTTTGGCTGGTGGGGCAGTAAGTATCTGACCCGCAGCTTTTTTGAGCAGCTCTGCCCAAATTACCAGGACCGGGTGGTGTTTTTTGCCGCCTACAGCGATGACAGTCCGGACCCGATTGGCATGTCCTTTTGCTTGCGCAAGGGCGATCGCCTCTATGGCCGCTACTGGGGCAGCCAGGAAAACTACAATCACCTGCATTTCAATGCTTGCTATTACCACCCGATTGAATGGGCGATCGACCAGGGCATTCAAAGCTTTGACCCAGGGGCCGGGGGCCGTCACAAAAAGCGGCGCGGCTTCCCCGCCACAGCCAACTACAGCCTGCATCGGTTTTACAATCCCCGCCTCAGCGCCATCCTGGAAAACTACATCGAAGAAATCAATGCCATGGAGCAGCAGGAGATGGTGGCGATTAACGCTGATCTACCCCTTAAAACCTAATCAAACAAACCTAATCGTAACTACCTAGGTCCCTGCTACCAATGTTGGCGTTTTACCCTGTACGGCATTAGAGAGAATCTCAAGGAGATTCAGGCCTCGTTTT
>JAQCKL010000077.1 GCA_027592485.1 Cyanobacteriota bacterium | reverse complement strand
CGGTAAACTTTAACTGACTACTCCCTTCCACAACAACTCCTGTTCTCAACCCCTGTGACACTTACCTTAAATGCAGCCTTGAAATCAAATGATTCCCCACCAGCATCGTCAAATTCAGCATTTAAATCAATTACGAGATCACCTAGAATTACACGAATACTCTTTAAAAGAGCATTTTTTTGAATGTCAGTGACATAAAAAGATTCTGGCTGCTTACAAAAGTTTTTGCCTTGCTCATCATGATTTAGCACTTCCGCTAACAAATACAACAGAAAGAACTTAGTTATTTGATAGCCTCCAAACAGCGACGGTTCTATGTCAGGAAGTTTTTTCTCGACCTCTTGATATAATTCAAAAAGAATTACTATTCTTCCCCCGGCAACCTCAGGTCGTGCAAATATTTCTTGATGCAAGTTGTCAAAAATATTGCTGTACCTTTGAACTGAAGAAGGTTTTTTTCTGTCAAAAGCAAGTAATATTTGCCCTGCAAGAGTGTTCTCTATTATTTTCTTGTCCTTGGGTGCATCTCCTCGTTTTATGTCATAAAAATACTCAGGATAACCACGACTTACATCCTCTTGAAGTCTAGTCTGTGTCTTTGTATTCGACCTGAAATCACGTGCCTTAATACCATTTTGATTATTGCTATTTTTCGTGATCTTAGAAGTTAAACCTTTTTGATCTTTACCAACCTGAACTATACGAGTTAATATCCTGAGATCTTTGCTTAGACTGTTTTTGCATTTGTAAAGACTTGTCACTGTTTGACAGCCATTCACAACCGAATAGCCTCGCATTTTGATTTTATCCTTCTTCTCTGAAACACTAAATGCATTACAGATAACAGTAATTCCGTTATGGTATAGAAGAAAACTACTGTGCTCTGATGAATCTAGGATACTTTTTTGAATATCTTTATTAACCTTTGTCTGATTTAAACCTTTCCTCAGGTTTAAATCGAAGAGCTGCTGATTTTCAATTCCCTCCATTCTTACTAAGTCTGTAGCCATGATCGGAGCAATAATGGACTTTGCAATATCTCTCAAGCTATATTGAATGAAGTCGACACCGAAAACGTCTAATGTTATTTCTGATGTTTCAGGAATAGTTTTTTCGCTGGGGACATAAGCTCTTGAAATTGAATCTCTATCCCAAACCTCTAGCTGAATTTTAGGGGTTGCTTGGAGAAGATCTTCTGCATTTCTATCTTTCTGAGTATTTGTGACAAAAATGCCTCTGATACTATATTCAGAAGTAGTGAACAAGTCTTTGTGTTCTTCCAGTAGATTTTTTAATTGACTATTTCTTGTGCTGTCAATAATGGAGCTTATACCCTCGTCTGTTCCAAGTTGCTCTAAGCTACCAATGAACTCTTTGAGCTGAACATCTCCCAAGGTTTTTTGGGGGTTCTGAACGGTTCTGGATTGAAATATATCAATACATTCTTCACTCTCATTTATGTAAATCCCATCAATACCTTTGTCTCCAGGACCATCACAAACGATGTTTTGAGCTTCAATTATGTCCAGTCTATAAATGTTGACCAAAAACCAAATCAAAAATGCACTAGATTCAACTCTCCCTTTTACGATGTAGGGCTGTATAACTTGTATGAGATTGCTGTAGTTCAAGTCCAACATTTTTTGAGAGCCAATTGAAAGGTGATTTCTGCAAAAGGCAAAAAATTTACTTTGTCAATCCAAAGCCCTGCCTCAAACGAGGTGGAGCTTTGAATTGACCGAAAAAATAGAGGGCGACTACGTCCTAATCAGGCTTTTGCTCGGGCAATAAACACTTGTCCGAATCACACCCGGCAGGCCCCGCCTCAATCAAATCCCCCGCGTCATACAACGACAACGCCCCATGGAAATCCTCCGTGCTGCGTCGCGCCTTCACCGCCGCCACCATTTCCTCATAGGTTGCCTTGTCAATCGGCTCGAACGGTAACCGGGGGAACGTCTGGAGATCATCAAACCGCGCTAATAGCGCCGCCGACATATAGCCCTGATCCTGCTCGATCGCCTCATACAACCGCTGACTCAACGGCTCAATCTCACTCTCCCGCAACTCAATCGTCGCCGACGTGTTGTGGGCCGTGTAGTGGGTTTGCACCTGCATGTAAAAGTCAAACTGGGCCAACGCCGAGAACTTCTCGATCGCAATTTCATCCGCCCCCGGTAGATTCGCCCAAGACACCTCCACCGGCATCTCCACCAGCCACTCCGTACAGCGGGGATCAAACGGATCATCCAAAAGATTGCCCTGCTCATCCTTGTCCGACTGGGACGGCAGCACCGAGTAGCCATAGTCAATGCAAGCCATCGCCACCGGGTCATTCTTGCGGAAGGTGATGCGGCGGATATAGCGCTGGGACTTGGGGGGATGCCAACCGGGGCTAGCGCCCGTCAGCAGGGACTTGGTGCCCGCCGGTTGCACGGTGGTGCAGCGGTTGGGTTTGACCAGACCTTGGCGATCGCAATAGTCCCCCACCACCCGATGGACGATGTCCTTCCAGCGGCTCAGATAGGCTTTCTCCTGGGACTTGAACGCCAGCCCCTGCATAGTGTTGGGGCGGCCTGCTTCCCACCACTTCAGCCAATCCACCCCAAAGGCTTGCACAAAGAAGTCAAACAGGCCGGTGAAGGACACCCCGACAATGGGGTCCTCCTCGCGGGAATGGCGGTAGCGGGCTTCCACAAATTTGTGGTTGAGCAGGCTAGCCACCGACAGCGCCCCCGCAGTGAAGGCGTCCTCTTGCTCCTGTTCGTTGTGGGGATCGATTTGGTTGAGGTGAATTTCTGCCAAGTTGCAGTGGAAATCTTGACCGATGATTTCCCCACAGGGATTCAGACCATAGCGGCCCTTGCCGCCAGCCCGACGCTCCGCTTCCCCCGCCCACTGGATCGCCCCTTCGCCGGAATAAAACTGCTTCCGCACCGCGTCAGTACATTCTTGCAGACTGGGTTTGTGATGGAAGACGCGGGTGTGGTTGGCCATGCGTAGCGCATCCCGCTCGGGGTCGATGCGCCAGTTGCCGTCCGCATCCTGCTGCCAGAGATTGTCCTTGGCAGATGCGGCCAGGGTGTCATCGCTGGCAAACTGACGCATTCCGGCACTGTTGTGGGTCAGGTAGCCATCGCAGTAGAAGCAGTGGGCCTCTTCCACCTCAATGTCGTAGGTCTGAACCGAGTTGTAGCTGCCCAAACCTTTAACGGTGATCGGCACATCCAGATCCAGATCTGACTCCGCCCGATAGCGCTCATAATTGGCATCAACCTGACGCGAACCCTGGAAGCCCATATCCCGCATTTCGCTGTAGGTATAGACCTCCCGCATCAGGGCACCCGGCACGGTAAAGCCATACATTTTGAGACCCTGGCGCAGTTCTCCTTTCACCGAATGGGGGGCAATCAGGCTGTTGTACTGTCCTTTTAAGGCGGGCAAGGTGACGTTGTACTTCACCTGCCAGCGATCTTCCTGGGGGCGCACGATAGTCAATCGTCCGGCAATGCCGAGACTAGACAGGACCGCACTGATTTGTCGGGCAAAATCACGATAAACGGTGGTGACCAGGTTAGGGGGGCGGTTATTCACAGCACCGTCACTATCCATTAACCCCGCCAGGTAGGCGGCCCGGATATCGACACAACCCTGAAGGATGAAGCTCGGCACCGTCAGGGGCTGGTTGGCCTGCTTAATGAACTGGTGGAAATATTCGGCTAAGCGGATAGAGGAGCACACCGATTTAGCCGTATTTTCCCCCCGGATGGTGCCGTGGGTGGCGGTCAGGCCAAATTGAGCGAGCGCGCCATCCAATTTGTGTCGCAAGCGTGACGTAGTCGCTAGATCGCTACCGTCCATCGCCCACTCGACGCGACCGTAGGGTTTGTCATGCTTGTTTCGCCCTAGGGCCACGTACCCATCTCCCTGGGTGTAGCCGATCAGCCAAGCCACATCGGGGGTGAGGGTGGGAATCTGCAGGGCTTTAGCCGTCCGGCTCTGGTGCGGGCGCGCAGCGGTGAAATCCTGAGGCAATTTGGTGACGGTACCGGGTAGGACTTGGGTGTTGTGCAGGAGGCGATCGCCCGCCTCTAGGGCACCCACGGGCTTCCAGTCAAAGGCTCCCTTGGCATCGGTCAAGACCGCCATGCGGTGATTGACGGTGGCTCGGGGCAAAGGACCATTGGTCTCGATTTCATAGACATCCTGCACCCCTTGGTCAAATTTACGGACGACCCGACGAAAGCCCAGGGGGGTCTGGACTTGGTCACCCACCTGTACATCCTTAATGGGCACCAAACCTTGATGGGTATGGACGAGGGCATCTTCGGGCAGGCAGCGCCGGATATTGCCAGCCACCACACAAGCCGCCGCTTCATCAATCAGCAAACAGCATTCCACTGAAGTCAACTGCCGCCCGATCGCCTTATTCAAGATCCGCGCACAGCGCTCGTAGAGGGTGGGGAGCTTCACTGGGTTGGCGACGCCGCCGAAGCCCTTCAGCTTTTCGCCAGCGGGGCGCACATCGCTGAGGTCCACGGTGATCTGCACGTCCCCGGTGAATTGGGGGTCGCTAGACAGCTCCAGAATGGTTTGGTAAGACTTCACCCAGCCGCCGCGACTGTCGCCGACCCGAATGGTGACTTGGTTGCCGTCGATCTCGACGCGGGTCTGCTCTTGGCGCTGATCCACTGGGGTGCCGCCCACTTCGTTGTAGCGCTCCACCACCAGGCGGTTGCGGGGGATGGGCAACTGCTGGATGTATTGGGGTTCTAGCACCGCCCCGGTGCCGCAGCCCATCATTGCCAAATCCATCATCAGGCCAAAGGCCCGCCAGTCCACCACGTTGGTGCTGGTGCAGTTGTAGGCCCCCGAAAAGTTCTCGGGCTTCTTGCTCCAATCGGTGCCCCCCACCCAGAGCCACCGCCCCGAGGGCAGGGCCTTCACCTCCCGCTGCATCCGCGCCAGCAGCTCTCGCTCCTCCGCCGTTAGCTGGCCCAGTTCCACTAGGCCGGTCAAATTGCGATCGCACACCTCTGCCCAGGTTTCACGGCCCCCATCGGCGGTTTCGCCCTTGCGGCTGTAGGTGCGATAAAACACCGGATAGGCGGTGGTGGCGTTTTCTGGAAACGCGCTGTGGGATCGAACGCGGGGCAGTTCTTGAACCATGGGGCGGCCTTGATGAGATGGATGAAAATTTGCAGGACTCGTGGTCTGGTGAGGTCTAGTCATGGGGTAGCGTTTAGCAAGCGGGGCTAAACCTGTGCTGAAAATTGACTAGGGGGTACCTACACGCCTAATGGTCGATCATGATAAGTCATATCTAGGGGATAAAACCTCAAGGAATTTTGAAATTGCGCTACTGGTGGGGGCAGATAGTAAGGTTTGATACCGGATGCCAGAGCATCCCTCCATAGATAGTGGCAATCAGCGTGGCAATCAGCGTGGCAATCAGCGTGGCAATCAGCGTGGTAATCAGCGTGTGGCTGTAGGGGACGGGAAATATTCGAGGGGTTGCAGCCCTTAAGCCTTGAATAGATGGATCAGGTGGATCAGGCGTGGATGGCTGGCTGAAGGGCGATCGCAGTTAGCAACGCCTCAGCCTCCCAGGCCACGACCCGCTAAAATACGTAAAGTTTCTTTGAGTACACCACCACGAATGCGAGTTGCGATTGTCGGGGCAGGCTTAGCTGGGTTATCCACCGCCGTAGACCTAGTCGATGCCGGTCATGAGGTTGAAATCTTTGAATCCCGCCCCTTTATTGGCGGCAAGGTGGGGAGCTGGGTCGATAAGGACGGCAACCATATTGAGATGGGCCTCCATGTGTTTTTCAACAACTACAGCAACCTATTCGCCCTGATGAAGCAGGTGGGGGCCTATGACAACCTCCTCCCCAAGGACCACGTCCATACCTTTATCAATCGCGGCGGCGACATTGGCACCCTCGACTTTCGCTTCCTGTTAGGGGCACCGCTAAATGGCTTAAAGGCCTTTTTCACCACCGGGCAACTGGGCCTCATGGATAAGATCCAAAACGCGATCGCCCTCGGCACCAGCCCCGTCGTCCCTGGTTTAGTCAGCTACGAAGGGGCCATGAAATGGATTCGCAGCCTGGATCGGGTCAGCTTTGCCGACTGGTTCCGTAGCCATGGCGGCTCCCAAAATAGCCTTAAGCGCATGTGGGACCCCATTGCCCTGGCCCTGGGCTTCATCGACACCGAACACATCTCCGCTCGGTGCGTGCTCACCATTTTCATCATGTTTGCCACCAAGACCGAGGCCTCTCGGTTGAATATGCTGGCCGGTTCCCCCCATGAATACCTGCACAAGCCGATCTTGGACTACATCCAGGCGCGGGGGGCCAAGGTGCATACCCGCCGCCAAACCCGCCGCATCCTGTTTGCCGGGGAGGGACAGGCCACACGGGTGACGGGATTGGCGATCGCCCAAGCAGACACCGAAGACATTATCACCGCCGACGCCTACCTGGCGGCCTGTGATGTCCCCGGCATCCAGCGACTCCTGCCAGCAGAATGGCGACAGTGGCCCCAGTTCGACAACATTTATAAGCTGGACGCCGTCCCCGTGGTGACGGTGCAACTGCGCTTTGATGGCTGGGTCACAGAAATGGAAGATGAGGCCAAGCGTCGCCAAGTGCAGGCAGCGGCGGGCATCGATAACCTGCTCTACAGTGCCGATGCCGATTTCTCTTGCTTTGCCGATCTCGCCCTGACCAGCCCCAAAGACTATTACCGCGAGGGCCAGGGCTCCCTGATGCAGGTGGTGTTAACCCCCGGTGATGCCTTTGTGCCCATGTCCAGTGAGGCGATCGCCCAGCACGCCCTCAAGCAAATCCATGACCTCTTCCCCAGCTCCCGAGAGCTGACCCTGACCTGGTCCAATGTGGTGAAGTTGGCCCAATCTCTCTACCGGGAAGCACCGGGCATGGATCCCTACCGTCCCAGCCAAGCCACCCCCATCCCCAACTTCTTTCTGGCGGGCAGCTACACCCAACAGGACTACATCGATAGTATGGAAGGGGCAACCCTTTCTGGCCGTCAAGCCGCCAAGGCCATTCTTGAACGCGCCCTACAACTGGCCTAATCTCAGCTTCATTCCCCATTCTTTCTCCCTATTCCCATGAGTAATTGGCTAGAACACAGCGTCTTAGTGGAAGTGGAGGTGCCGGTGACTGTGGCTTGGGAGCTGTGGTCCGATCTGGAGCAAATGCCCCGTTGGATGAAATGGATCGACGCGGTAACGATCTTGCCCGAGGACCCGGAGCTGTCCCGCTGGAAGCTGGCCGCTGGGGGTTTTGACTTTAGCTGGCTGTCTCGCATCACCAAGCTTTTGACTAACCAAATTATTCAATGGGAGTCGGTGGATGGCTTGCCCAACCGGGGGGCGATTCGCTTCTACGACCAGAAGGAGCGTTGCAGCGTCAAGCTAACGGTGGCCTATTCCATCCCCAGTTTTATCGGCCAGTTGATGGATAATCTCTTCCTGGGTCGGCTGGTGGAGTCAACGTTGCAAGCGGATATGAATCGGTTTCGCGACTATGCCCAGGCATCGTATAAGCAATCTTAGGGCGTCCAGAAGGCGAGGGAGCTGGGGAGCGGCGAGGGAGCGAGGGAGTTGGGGGGCTAGGGAGTTGGCAATATTTGGTGTTGGTCAGGGCTCAATTTATGATGCTCGGTAGGTGGGGTGAAAAGCCAACGCCAAGGGTCTCCCCAGGGGAGAAAGCCAGATCTCCCGCAACAACCCCGATTCCCTTTGGCAAGGCTAAGCCTACGACTCTGCTCAGGGGACAGTTACGTATCGCCTGATTTGTGGCACGTTCACCGAATTACTTGCACCCAATTTTGAGGGACCATCGAGAGGCCCTGGCCGCTGCTATTCAAGGCATGGAACCGGCTCCCCACCGTCGTATCTATGCCCAGGTACTGCTCAATCGATTCCTGATTCTCCATGGATTGCAGCGCTCCGGTTGGCTGGGTGGTGATGACTGGTATGTGCAAACGCTCTTAGGACAGAGCCAACAGCAGGGCCGCGATCGCTTCTACAGCCAGATGCTGAAACCCCTGCTCTACCAAGGACTGGGTCTACCAGAAGCAGAACGGCCCTTAGATCTACACACCCGCCTCGGCCCCTTGCCCTATCTCGGGTCGGTGCTGTTTGCGCCCCATCCCTTAGAAACCGAGTACCCCCAATTACATCTGCCGGATGAACCCTTGGAAGCCCTATTGGCCTGGTTAGCTGAGCAAAGCTGGGCTTGGCAGGAATCGGCTGGGGATAGCGACCCTACCCTCACGCCGGGACGATTGGCGATCGCCTTTGAAGGATTGATCAATAGCCCCACCGGGAAGCCTCAGATTTCTACCCCAGAGCAGTTGGCGGAGCTGGGCGATCGCACCCTCCATGCCTACATCCGGGCCGAAATCCACCGCCACACCGGCCAGGATTTTTCATCCATCGATGCTTTGGGCACCAGCCTCACAGATGATCTGTGTGCCCTGTTGGTCAACCAGGTTTTGCCCCAAGTCACGGTGCTAGATCCGGCCTGTGGCTCGGGCCGATTCCTGTTGATGGCCCTGGATTGCCTGCAACAGCTGTATCGGCTCTGCCTGGACCACGGCGCTAACCACCCCGCCGCCCTGCTGACGCCGCTGCCATCTTTGCCAGCCCAATCGCCCAGTGTTGACTGGACAATAACTTGCCAAATCATCACCCAAAACCTTTACGGGGTCGATCTAGACCCTGTCGCCATAGATATTGTCCGCACCCAGTTGGCCCTCGCCCTGCTGTCCACTGCCTCGACCCCAGCCCCATTGCCGCCCCTGACCATGAACCTGCGGGTGGGCAATAGCTTGATCGGCTTTATTCAGGTGGATGAGGTGGGCTTTGACCAGGTGCCCTTGACCAAGAAGGCGGCGACCCTGGCTCCCTCAGAAACCGCCCTCCAGGGGAACCTGCTCCAGCCCCTCGCCGCCGATAGCTACCGCACCATCCTGAAGGAGAAACACCTGCGCGCCGAGGAGTATCGTGCCCAGACCCAAGCCCTGGCAGAGACCGGCACCCTCCCACCGGCTTTGCAGGGGGAATTTTTGCGAGATCGCCTAGAAACCCTAGAACACATCGCCCAAACCAAGCTAGACCAACTGCTATTCAACCGGTTTAGCCAGACCTTGGGGATTCGGGTGACGCTCCCCCAAGGTCAAGGGCGACCTCGGCGACGGCTGCTCACCCTTGCTGATATCACTGCTCTAACCCCCTTTCACTGGGGGTTTTACTTCCATGATCGATTGACCCAACAGGGCGGCTTTGACGTGGTGCTGACTCAGCCCCCTAAAGGCACCCTCCGCCCCAACCCAGAGGACTTTTATTGCCGCAACCAAACTCACTGGGCGGCGCTGGGCGTGGATCTCAAAACATTTAAACAAAACCGTCAAGCGCTGCTAAGACAGAACCCAGCCTTGGCTCAGGATTGGATTACCTACGGGGGAGAGGTGGCTTGCAGCCGTCAGTACTTTCGTCGTAGCCCCGATTATGCCGCCGCCCCAGGCACAACCCTGAAAGCGCTGTATATGGGGGCTTTGTTTACGCAACGGTGTGATGCCCTCACCCAACCCCAAGGCATCACTGTAGTGGGGTTACCGTCCTAGGCGACACAGGCGCTGGAAAGCTCGCGACTTTCACGAATCAGATGGGTATGGGAGGCAATGTAGGCTTGAAGGGCTTGGTGCTGTTCGTCATCCAGGCAGACCCGCATATCAATTTTGTTGAGCAGATACTGACAAAGTCCAGCCGAGTCTAGCCGCATCAGCAAGTGAGTTGGGGTTTCTTCAATCAGAGACCAGAGTAACCGCAAGAGCGAAGCATCCATATTGATTGCTCCTCTATAGGGACCAGGGAAAGGGACATGATTAGATTTATTTAATACTTTTTTAAGATTGTACCTTGTCTCTTAGGCTACCGTGCCTCTCCGATAGAGACAAGCGCTCTCAGCCTAAAACTTAAAACCCCTGGGTAAAACTTAAAGAAAGATTGGGTTCGGGATCACGAGACCCTTCGTAATGTTTAGCGCAGCTTAAGGGCCGCAGCGCGTCAATCTGCAACGGATCGTCGCGATCGCCCCCCAGGAATTCAGAACCATAGGATGATAGGTAGCGTTATTTGCCCCAGCACAACCATGGCGATAGGCAGTTGCCGTCCGAATCGGGCTAGGCTGCGAGCCATTTTGATTCTGTGCTAAGCATCACCACGACACTCAGTGTTCTCATCAAAATGGCTAGCGCGATACTCCTCTTTACCGATCTGGATGGCACCCTTCTCCATGGAGAGACCTATGACTATCAGGCGGCGCTGCCCGTACTCGCAACCCTGAAGCAACAGGGGATCCCGGTGATTCCGGTGACCAGCAAAACCCGTGCCGAGGTGGAGACCTTGATCCAGACCTTGGGCATTACGGATCCCTTCGTGGTGGAAAACGGCAGCGCCATTTTTATCCCCCGAGACACCTGCCCCTTTGCCTTGCCAGAGGGGGAAGATGACGGCCCCTACCGGGTGGTGGCGCTGGGGGTGGCCTATGTAATGGCCCGTGCCGGATTGCGGGTGCTGGCCCAGGAGATTGGTCGTCCCCTCAAGGGGTTTGGGGACTTTTCGGTGGAGCAGATCCAGGGGCTGACCGGGTTAAGTGAGACCGATGCCCAACAGGCCAAGGCGCGGGAGTTTACCGAACCCTTCATGACCCCAAAAAATGTCACCCCCGAAACCCTCATGGAAGCGGCTGAATCCATTGGCTTTCAGGTGGTGGTGGGCGATCGCTTCTCCCATTTAATTGCGGGCAGCGCTGGCAAAGGCGTTGCTGTTCACCAGTTGGTGGAGCACTATCGCACCACTTTGCCCGCCGGCGAAACCCTCACTACCGTGGGGTTGGGCAACAGTCCCAACGATTTGGCCATGTTAGAGAATGTGGATCAGGCGATCGTGTTGCCGGGGAAATCTGGTCCTCATCCGAGGTTGAGCGATCGCGGTTGGACCCTTGCCCCCGCCCCTGCCCCTGAAGGTTGGGCAATGGCGGTACAGCAGGTGTTAGTCGATTTGAATTAGGCTGACCAAACCGCCTATGGATTACGCCTGGTTGCCATGACAGATATTCTGAACCCCTTAGGCATTGGTCCCAATACCTGGCAGGTGAATGCCGATCGTGCCGATCTCACCCGTCCGGCCATTGCCCCCCGCCCGATCACCGTTGCCACCGAGACCAAACAGATCACCCTCGATCTGGCTAAAACTGCCTGCATTGTGGTGGATATGCAAAATGACTTTTGCCACCCCGATGGTTGGCTGGCCTCGATTGGGGTCGATGTGGCCCCAGCCCGCCAGCCGATCCAGCCCTTGCAGCAGTTGTTGCCGCAGTTGCGATCGCACCACGTCCCGATCCTTTGGCTCAATTGGGGCAATCGCCCCGACCTGCTCAACATTAGCCCCGCCCTGCGCCATGTCTATAACCCCAGCGGCGATGGGGTGGGCTTAGGCGATCCGCTGCCCAGTAACGGCGCACCGGTACTCACCAAAGGCAGTTGGGCGGCGGCGGTGGTGGATGAATTACCCGCTGCACCGGTGGATATTGGGGTGGATAAGTACCGGATGAGCGGTTTTTGGGATACCCCATTGGATAGCATCTTACGGAATCTGGGCAAGACCACCCTGCTGTTTGCGGGGGTGAATGCTGACCAGTGCGTCCTTTGCACTTTGCAGGATGCCAATTTCCTCGGCTACGACTGCATTTTGCTGCGGGACTGCACCGCCACCACCTCACCGGACTACTGCTTCCAGGCTACGGTTTACAACGTGAACCAATGCTTTGGATTCACGACCGATTCCCCAACGCTGATCGCCGCCCTGCCCCGTGACGCCACAGCTCCCTAGAGGGTAGGCACAAGACCTACCCCCACCACCCTATTACCCCATCACTCCTCTACTCCATCACCCATGCCCACCGCCACCATCAACTGGGACAATTTTGTAACCGCCCTGGGTGCCATCGAAGTGATTCGCGATCGCCCCCAGGTCGAAAAACTCTCTAAGGACTACTACCACTTCAGCCCGGTCTTGCAGCAGCAACTGGCGGACAAATGCGCTGATCTGGTGGTGCGACCCACGTCGGAGGCAGAGGGGCTGACGGTGGCTAAGGCCTGTGTTGAGGGA
>JAQCKL010000076.1 GCA_027592485.1 Cyanobacteriota bacterium | reverse complement strand
TTGGATGCAGATGTTCCATCAACCACGATCCTAGCTATTAAGCCTGGATAGACCCTGGGACACTTACCGTCAAGACGACTGATTGTATGAATTGGACGCTTGAACTCAATTAGCAAATGTCGTTCATTCAAATCACATCCTAGAAAAAGATCAGGCCGTTTTTTAGAGCGTTTCCCTATGAATTTCTTGCCCAAATAAGTTTCTAGAAACCGCTTTAAGGTTTTATTTGAAGAGAGTACAGAGTACTCAACCCCAAAAACCCACAAATTGGACTCTAAAGCGTGGTGAATGTCTTTTTCCAAAGTCTTCTCATTCCCAATTAGACTGTCTAGCTCGTCCAAGAATTTCATTCTTCTTTGTGCTTGTGCAGCCATCATTGCCATATCAACAAGCCCGAATTCAGCTAGAGCATTTGAGAAGGTTTCAATATCGTAATGCTTTGCTTCTGAAATCTCTTTGATAACGGACCAGTATTCATATCGCTGAAAGGTCTCTAGGATGACATTGATGACAGCTTCTACTCGTTCATCACTTTCTCCAAAAAATCTTTTCATAACATTTTCAAGTGCTCGCCTTGCGTATTCCTGCTTATACTCAGGCAATTGCGATAATTGCCTATCAATTTTTTGAGTTAAACGTCCTTTGGCAAGATTTATTTCTCTTTGGAAAACTTCGGTTAGACCGCCTCTTAAATTATCAGACGCAAAGTTTTGGGTTGATGAGTAACCAAGACTATTTTCAATGAAAGCTCCCCAGTCGGCGGTTACATCGTCTTCTAATCCATCAACCTCCAATTCTCCATATACTCTCTTTAAAAGCTTTCCTGGAATCTCAGGATCTTCTTCCAGATTAAAATGAGTAGGCTTTCCTATTGCCTTTCCATTTACTCGCACTACAATTCCAGAACTGCTTTTCCGAATGGTGCTGTCGGCATCAGATATTGTGTACTGTAGCTTTCCCTTGCCAACATCAGGAATATCAAATTCATGAAAGAATGTTTTCCCAGGAATATCCTCAATCCCAATCAATTCTCCATTCACATAAATATCGAATTCTGGGGATCTGCCATACTCCAAAACGAGTAGGCTTCTTAGTTTATCTGGATTGGGAAAAGAGAGGTTCTGATTCAGGTCAGTTAGTATTATGCTTGTTCCATGTAGTGAATCAGAACAGTCTGAAATTTCGCAGAATAGCTCCACTCTCTCTAAATCACGATTTGCTTCCAAAAGTTTCTTCTTTGGAATTGAAATAACAGTTTTCTTGCCTCGCACACAAGTTTCAATTTTCATGAGATTTGCGGCAAGCAAGCCCGCAAATTTCCCTATTCCTTTTCTTCCCTTTACTTTCCGCTTTGATACATTCGTATATTTCCCTTTTCTTGAGAGGCGACTACTCGCAATAGTTAGATATTCCACCTTAAGTTCCTTGGTGGTCATGCCTGAACCATTATCTTTTATGACTATGGGATCTTGGGTGAGTGGCTTTGGTAAGGTGATCTGGACACAAGTCGCATCAGCATCCCATGAGTTGTCAACCAACTCTTTTAAAGCTGCTTCCGAAGAGCGATAATTTTCACCTAGCAAGCTAGCAAGCCTAGGATCAACCTTGAAGAAAGCCTTGGATTCCATTGTTGATAAGAACAAGAATTGTACTTGATTTGAAAATAGATGGGTCAAGAAGAACAAATGTTCGCCTCGAACATTTTAGGTGTAAGGTCAAAGAACATATCGTCTGTTTAATATAATCTGTATGTCTAAACTGACATCACTGCTGGCCAGAGGTTTATTAGAAAGGTAGGTATTAGAAGTTGATACAAGTTGATTTGCTGAAGAAGAAGCAACCTTTACTAAAGCGACGACAGCTATTGAAATACGGGGCGTTGACCCTGGGGACAGGGGTTTTAGCCGCCTGTGCGGGGGGCGATTCGGGCTCTGGGCCAGAGTCCGCCCCTGCCCCCTCAGCGGACTCCGGGGAACTCACCAAAATCACCTTCGGCACCAACTGGTATGCCCAGGCCGAACATGGGGGCTTTTATCAGGCGATCGCCACCGGCATCTACGCCGACTACGGGTTGGATGTGACCATCAAAATGGGGGGTCCCCAGGTGAATGGCACCCAACTGCTGATGGGGGGCGCGATTGATTTCTTTATGGGCTACGGCTCTGACGCGATTAAAGCGGTGGAATCGGGCATTCCCAAGATCACCGTCGCCTCCATGTTCCAAAAGGATCCCCAGATTCTGATTGCCCACCCCGATCAGGGCATCGAATCCCTGGAGGACATTCAAGGGCGTCCGGTGTTTATCTCTTCGGCGGCTAACGTCACCTACTGGCCCTTTTTGTCGGCCAAATACGGCTTCACCGAAGACATGAAGCGGCCCTATAACTTCAACGCCGCTCCCTTCTTGGCGGACCCCAACTCGGTGCAGCAGGGCTATCTCAGCTCCGAACCCCTGGCCATTGAAAAGGAAGGGGGCTTTCAGCCAGTGGTGTTTTTGCTCGCGGATTATGGCTACGAGCCCTACTCCACCACCATCGAAACCCGTGTAGAGGTGGTGGAACAGGACCCGGACCTGGTGCAGCGGTTTGTGGATGCATCAATCAAGGGCTGGTACAGCTACCTCAACGACGACCCCAGCGCCGCTAATGCGCTAATCAAACAAGACAACCCGGAGATGAGTGACGAGCAAATTGCCTACGGCATCGCCAAGATGAAGGAGTACGGCATCGTCGTCTCTGGTGATGCTGACACCCTGGGCATTGGGGCCATGACCGTGGAGCGGTGGCAGTCTTTCTTCGACACCCTGGTGGCGGCAGGGGTGATCAAGGCTGACACCGACTACACCCAAGCCTTTACCTTAGATTTCATCAATAAAGGGCCGACGTATTACCAAACGAGCGTTGCGGATCCCCGGTATGACTCCGTATCCCAAATTGAGACGATTGGCAGGTTTGGTAAATCGATTCATCCTCCACATCAGCAACACGATCAAGCTTGATGACAACATTGATGGGTGAACCGGTCATTGCCCTACACCAAGTGGGCAAGGTCTATCGCAATGGCACCGTTGCCCTGCAAGGGGTGGATCTCACCGTGCAGCGGGGGGATTTTGTCAGTTTGGTGGGGCCATCGGGCTGCGGCAAGAGTACGGTGCTGAAGCTGATTGCCGGGTTGGGGTCCCTCACCCAGGGGCAGGTGGATTGGGGACTGGCTGCGGGCGATCGCCATCTAGCCTTTGTGTTTCAAGACGCAGCGCTGATGCCCTGGGCCACGGTGGTGGAAAATATCCATCTGCCCCTGAAGCTCAAGGGCAAATCCCTGCGGGCCAGCCGTGCCGCCATCCAGTCGGCGATGAATTTGGTCAATCTCCAGGGCAGTGAACAGGTTTACCCCCGGCAGTTGTCGGGGGGGATGAAAATGCGGGTGTCAATCGCCCGCGCCTTGGTGACTGAGCCCACGGTCTTACTGATGGATGAGCCCTTTGGGGCGCTGGATGAAATGACCCGCAGCCGCCTTAACAGCGATGTACTGCACCTCTGGGAGCGCTACCACTGGACGGTGGTGTTTGTCACCCACAACATTTACGAGGCGGTGTATCTCTCAAATCGGGTGGTGGTGATGGCGGCTCAGCCAGGGCGAATTGTGGCAGAAGTCACCATTGACGAACCCCATCCCCGCACCGATGCCTTCCGCACCTCACCCGCGTTCAATCACTACTGCCGGGAGGTGCTGGAACATTTGACCGCACTGCAGTAGCGATACCATCGCTATGGAATTTAACTTAGGACAAGACTGCGAGCCATGTTGCTTCTGTGCCAAGGATCAAGAGCGATCCTCGGTGCCCTAAGCCATGGGGCCAGCGCTATGGGCGTCTGCGGAATACTTAAGTTTTCTGTACCACCCAGTCGTCAATGGGTGGCTTTTAGCTTGTTACCGACATTTCCACCCGATTACGGCCCATCGATTTAGCTCGATAAAGTGCCAGATCGGCCTGTTTCAAGGCCGTTTTCATCGACTCATGGGGATGGACAATGGCAAGACCAATACTGATGGTGACTGTGCGCTGCTCAGAAACCCCTGAAAAGTAGGTTTGTGCGATCTGTTGTCGCATTCTCTCTGCTGTTGCTTGGACCATTGCCGGGGATGTGCTTGGCAGTAAAGCGGCAAATTCTTCGCCGCCTAGACGACCAAAAATAGCTTGCTCGGGCAAGACTTGAGCACACAGTTCGGCCACTTGCTGAATAACATCATCCCCCATGCCGTGACCAAACGTATCATTGATGCTTTTGAAATAGTCGATAGATTATGGCCATCGATCACTTTGGGACGAGGATGAAATCGTCCTAAGCGAGGACCAATGATCAAAATGGCTGCTAGGGCCATCCAGGCACCCACTGAATGAACAACGGTTGCCCCCGCAAAGTCATGGAAATGCAGTTGCCGTAACCATCCCGGTGTCGTGTCAAATAACAGCCCGCCCCAAACCCAATGTCCGGTCACAGGATAAATTAGGGATGACAAAATCACGGCTGCCGCAAAGTAGCCTAAAAAGCTCATCCGTTCAGCGACAGCACCAGAAACGATGGTCGTTGCTGTACCGCAAAAGATCAGCTCAAACAGAAAAAAGTGTAATTTTCAGCGTTCCAAGTCGTCGTTGTGGGGATATCGGTGCCGATGAAACCGAAAAAGCTTTCCCCAAACATAAGAGGAAACCCGACCAGCGAAAACATTAGGGACGCAATGCAAAAATCAACTAGATTCTTGATGGCCACATTGATGCTGTTTTTGGCCCGAACTAAGCCGCTCTCTAAGCAGCAAAAGTCTGCTTGCATGGTGCTGACAAGAATGGCACACAAGATCACCCAAAGAATATCGAGCATGAAGATTATTGAGGGGCAAATGCATTTTAAGGGGGCGTGGGACAACAGGAACACAGAGGGCCTGCAGGCATGGGCAAATGCAATTGCCTGCATTCTGTTGTTCAAGTGGGGTTGTGACCAGAAAGACCGCCAGCCTTCCCGCAATTTTCAGGTGTGATGGCAGTATTCCCGCCCATCTGCGGTAAACCAATGAACAATGATTTGCTTAAATCTTTCGCCAGGGCCATCTGGGTTCCCTTACAATGGGGCACTCCATGGTGATGGCCAATCATGTTTAAAGCCTTTACAAAAGCAGACTACCTGCTCCGAGAAACCGCCTTGGGTCTGCAACGCGGGGGGTGGATGAACTGGGCTGCCATCAGCACCATGACCGTGCTGCTGTTTTTGTTTGGCATTAGCCTGCAAGCCTCTTGGCAACTAGAAGGGCTGCTCAACCAGTTTGGGAGCCAGCTAGAGGTCTCAGCCTACCTAGAGACCGGCATCCAAGCCAGCTCCTTGCAAGGGACTGTGGAAATTATGCCGGGGGTGACGGCAGTGCAGCCCATCCCTAAGGAAGAGGCTTGGCAAGACTTGGTTCAGGAGTTGGGGATTTCTGATATTGAGGGGGCTACCGCCCAGTTGAATGGTAACCCCTTGGTCGATGCCCTGCGGGTCAAGGTGAGCCGTTCTGAGGAGGTGCCGATCCTGGCGGAGCAACTCACCAAGATTCAAGGGGTGCAGGAGGTGTTGTATGTGGATGAAGCCGTTCAGCGGCTGAGCCAACTCAATGACAGTCTTCGCTGGGCTAGCTTCTTTATTACGGTCGTGCTCAGCTTGACGGCGATCGCCGTCATCACCACCACCATTCGTCTGATCGTGATGGCCCGCCGCCGCGAGATTGAGGTGATGCAACTGGTTGGTGCGACCACCATCTGGATTTACCTGCCCTTTGTACTACAAGGGGTTACTTTTGGGGTGGTGGGAGCTGGGGTCTCCTGGGGGTTACTGGTCGGCATTGATCAATTTCTGCAGGAGTTGGCCGCCCAGCAAGCTGACTTTATTCAATTTCTAGCGACGGGATTACAGCTCACCGCCCAGCAGCTTTGGATGCTGCCGGTATCGCTCCTGGCCTTAGGGAGCACCATTGGCCTGATGGGGAGCTTGGTGGCGGTGCGCAAATTTGCCCTTCGCTAAAAGGGTTTTGCAAAATCACCTTGCATCAGCACTGCCTTTGCCCCACCCCCTCTGCCTAGCCTAAACCTGCCAAGACCTGATCGACCGTTGCGGTCCAACCGATAATGCCTCCTTGGGCGCGGATCATTTCGAGGGTGGCTTGCTTAAAGTCAGGAAAGTAGCTTTCGGTGGCATCTTCGACAATCAGGCATTCGTAGCCGCGATCGTTGGCTTCCCGCATGGTGGTCTGAACACAGACTTCGGTGGTGACGCCGGTAAACAGGAGGTGGGTGATCTGGTGCGATCGCAGCAATTCATCCAGCCCCGTGTTGTAAAACGCCCCCTTACCCGGTTTGGTAATCACCCACTCGTTGGGTTTCGGGGCCAGTTCGGGAATGATCCCGTTGCCCGGTTCCCCAATCACTAAGATGCGACCCATGGGGCCAGGGTCACCAATCTTGAGACCGCTGCCCCCCCGTTCCCGCTTAGACGGTGGGCAATCGGCCAGATCAGGGCTGTGACCCTCTTGGGTTTGAATGATCGGCCAGCCGCGATCGCGAAAGGCAGCTTGCAACTTTTGTATAGCGGGGACAATGGCCTGCAATAAAGAGACATCATTGCCGAGGGATTCCCCAAATCCACCCGGTTCCAAGAAGTCCCGTTGCATATCGATAATTACCAGGGCAATCTGACCCTCAGTCGGTAAGGGGTAGTCGTAGGGCTGAGCAGAGATCGTGGCCATAGGTTTCGGAGAAAATATTGCTTGGGTAACCCGCTCCTGAATGATACGTAGCCTTAGGGGTAATTAGCAGGATTTAGAGCAATAAATGGGGCGACCCCGCGTAATAAACCACATCCAACTTGAAAACTTGAGTTTTTACCGTGGGGCGAACTACGGGTTTGGATGTGGCCAAGGTTTAAAGTGCTGGAATTCATTTAGCACGGATGAAGAGGATTAGTGAATTTCATCACTGCGATCGCAGCTCTCTAGCTTGTCCATTGCCAGAGGCATTGATTGCTTTGATACAGAGCAATTCCCAATTCATCTGACAACCCGTATCGGTGATTTCATAACCGACACAGGTCTGAATGCCATCTAAAATGGCTGGCGTATCGGCTTGATTAATGCCGAACAGCATTTGACAGTATCGAGCCATGGCGACTGGGGTGGGAAACTGCCAGGTGTATGACTGCAACTGGGCAGAGGCAATCTCAAAGCCACAGGCTGTAAGCTCTGCAAGGGTGTGCTTCCCTAGGAAAAGCCCCTGGTGGCCCATGGTGCTGTGCTGATCCACAAAGCCATTCAGAAAGCGATCGACCCCTGAGCCAGCTTGGACATCGGCAACGACAAAAATACCGTCAGGCACCAGGATTCTTTGGGCTTCACGATAAAAATCGATTTGCGGATCAACGTGATGTAAGCCCGCCAGACTGACGACGCGATCCACGCTGCCGCTCATCAGGGGTAAATCGGCAATGGTTTTGCAGAGCAGGGTGGTGTTATCTCCCACACCGGCGGTTTCTTGAGCAAAGGCGGCTGACGTCTCAACGGAATAGAGTTTCACCCCCGGCACGGCGATGAAATTGCGCAGATAGCCCCCGCCAGAAGGGGCATCACACAGAATTGAATGGGGCGATAGCTCCAGCAGATCGAGCACGGCGGCGAATTCCGCTTGGCGGGCCAGAGGATAGTCCACCATGGCTTGGTGGTAGCGCTGGCCGCGCTGGTTAAAAATATCGGCATAGGTTTCAAACATGGCAGTAGAAGTAGAAGTAGAGGATGAACGAAAAAATCTGACCTGACCTACGTTTTCAGGGCTTCAGCCAACCCGGTAGCCTTTGCTTGAGCCAAATCTGGCGTTGACTGCGATGGATGGCGGTGGTGGTGGCCTTCACCCAAGCTGCCGTTATGCCTTGCTGCT
This sequence comes from Cyanobacteriota bacterium, assembly GCA_027592485.1. Classification (GTDB taxonomy): domain Bacteria; phylum Cyanobacteriota; class Cyanobacteriia; order Phormidesmidales; family Phormidesmidaceae; genus PCC-6406. The sequence continues at coordinate 4,309 of JAQCKL010000076.1, read as the reverse complement.
GGGCCATTTCCTGCAAAGACATCAAGGCATCTAGGGATCCCCCTTTTAAACGCAGGCTGCGGATCTGCTGATCGGTGACATCCTGGTCAAAACAAGGGGGCAGACCAGCCCCAGCAAGGCGAAAGGTGAGAATATTGCGGATGCATTTTTCACATTCACAGCAGTTGCGGTCTTTTTCAGCCCCTTGCCAGCAGACCCGCACCTGTTCTAGGGCCGCAGGCCAATCCATCAAGGTCTGCACTTTGCCGAGACGACGCTGATCAGCACCGTCATAAATCAGGGCAAACCCCTGGCTACCCAGTAATGGATCGGTCACCGGGTTGGAACCATAGGGGAAGGATAGGGTGCTGTAGCTGTAGGAGCTGGCAATCAGGCCGGTGTCGAACTGCCCTTGGAGCAGGGTGAGGCAGGCGGCGATCGCCGTCCCAAAGCTGGTTTCCCAGGGGATACGAGGGTCCATGACGGTCCGAAAATTTGTCGCCATGGGCACAGTGGCCAAATCCAAACTGCTGAGCATGGCGGTAGCCCGCTGCCTTGCCCGGTCAAACACGTCAGGTTGGTCAAGGGGAATGTCGAATCCATGGACAAACAGGCCCGCTTTTAGCGGTTGGGTGCGGCGGCCCAGGCGAGCCGTGCCATGGCGAAAGACGGTGTAGCTGCTGTCTACCCCCCCAGAAAAAGCGGCGATCGCCGCCGGTTGCCGATGCAGCACCAGCTCCCGCTCTGCCTCAGCCACGATGGGAATTTCGGCAAGGGACGGCACCCAACTGGCCCAAGCCGCCTGAAATTCTTCTAAATTGCGCAGTAAGGTTGGGGAAACCTCGCCATGGATGATCAGTTGGCTGGCCTTTTTCATGGCCAGCAGCACCGTGGCCACCGCAAAGGCATCGCTGTTGGGAGCCAGCGCTGTCTCATACGCTCGGGGCACCTGGAACCAGAGGGTGTGTGACTGGGTGCCCAGTTCTAGACGGGCACTGACGGTGACGGTATCGTCGCTGTACTGTCTCTCCTGGGGCCAAACCTGTAAGGTGGGTTTCACAGATTCTCCCCCGCCCACAGCAAAATTCCGGTGAGGTTGAGGTGGCGCTTGGTTTCTTGAATCGGATCTTTTTCAAAGGGCAAAACCGTCTGATCGGGCAAGAGTTCATCCAACACCGACAGGTCCCAAATATTGGCCAGCTTGTCCCGATGGCGATTGGCCTGCTGGCGCAGGGCCTGTAGCTCGGGGCGGTTGCTGTTGTAACCCCGGAAATAGGGGCGGCGATCGTACCCCAGCCGTTTTTGCACCTTCCACCAGGTCTGCTGTGCCTTAATTAACGGCTTCAGCCTTTGTCGCCAAGGGGAAGGACTGAGGGGTTCGATGCTGAAGGCATTGTGGTCGAGAGGTAAGCGGGCTAAATCAGGGAAGCAGCGACGCACCATCGCCTGCTGTGCCCGTCGCTGAGAGGTGGTTTTGCCCGGCAATTGGCCACTCACTGCCAACAACTGCTGGTCTAAAATCGGCAACCGAGGCCACTCGCAAAACTAAATCGCCAGACCCCGATACCCCGTGCAAATCGGTTTCTGTGATAGAGATTCAGGAGCCAAGCCCGTTGGATTTCGACGTCCGAGTAGTGGGTATAGCTCTGATGTATGTCCGCCATCACCTGATCAAGCTTTTCCTGAACTGAGGGCTCAGAAAGCAGCAGCCGACGGGTCAGTTGAGGGGATAGCCCTTCTTCTCCAAGCTCGTATTTCATCACCTTTTCAAAGTTGGGATTCGCCACGCGGATCCCACAAATCGCCCGATCCATGGCCAATCCACTAATTAGGGGACGCCCGTTGAGTCCTAGGGGGGCGAGGTGATGCCAGCCCATGTTGGTTAGGCCAGCGGTGCTACCGGCCAAATGCCCCCACTGGGTCAAAAAGGCAGCATTTTCGATGAACGCAGCGGTGAGGTCACCGGTTTTTGCGAGGGCGCTGACTGCGTCATAGATTTGGTAAGGCCAGCCCAGGTGCTGCGCCACAGCTTTGGCGCAGAGAGCTTCGAGATCATCGGCACGGCCAAAGGTGAGCAGGTGAGGGGTTGCCCCCTGGCGCTGGAGAAACCCAGCCAAGGTACGGGAATCGAGCCCCCCAGACAACAACAGGATTTGGTCATCGGTGGCGGGGGCATGGCGGGCGATCGCCTGATCCACCGCTGCCGCCAGCACGTCGACTTGCTCCTCAAAGGACAGGCGATCGTACCCAGCCTTGTCAATGTCGGCTTGGAAGCAGGGCACCCGATACTGGGCCTGCTCTGTCAACCTGCCGTCTGGAGCCACGGTGAGTAGATTCCCGGCCCCCAGACGCTTTACGCCAACCCAGAGGGAACGGTCACTCACCAAGACGCGCAAGACCATCACTCCGATCAATCCTTCTACGGAAAGCCGAGGATGAAAGGCGGGATGATGACGCAGCAGTTCCGGGCTAGAGGCGACAACCGCCCCCCCTGGATAAGCCCAAACGTAAACCGGGAAAAAGCCCATCACATCGGCTCCCACCCGCAGCCCAGCGGTGGCGCTATAGGTGAAGGCAGCATAAAAGCCGTCATAGGGCTGGCCCGGTGGGGTTTGCCAGGTGGTTTTGAGGGCCTGAGCGGTTTGTCGCTGGGGCGACCCTGGGCAAATCGCCTCTCCCCAGATCACAGATAACCCGGTTTCCCCTTGATCAACGCTGATTGGAGCGTGGGCTGCCGCTGCCCACAGCACTGAGAGGTGATCCTGATGGCGCTCATCAACAGCCAAGCCAGCCATCGGAGCAATGTGGGGACGAATGGTGTTGATGAAGCGCGATCGCCGCTCTTCATCAACATCCAAAACAATCACAAAGTTTGCCATGTACCCATCCTCAGGCGTCAGTTAATCACGAGAAAATTTTCAGCAGTCATTGGCTTCAATTGCCAATACTCAATTTCCGCTTGAGTAAAGCCATCACCGCCTGGGGAATTTGCTCAGGTTTTAAAACAAATTTGCAATCGGGAAGGTCCGCAGTCCAGGTTTCATAAAACAATTGATTTTTGTGATAGCTGTTGGGCAAAAATACATGGGGGATTCCTAATAAAGTGGCCAAAATATGGCCATGAAGCCGATTGGTAATAATTAGGCGGTATTGTCGAAATTGATAAACCGCACTATGGATGAAACTCCAAGACTGGGCCTGGCGCTGCGGACGATATATCTCGGCGGACAGGAAATTGGGGCGGAATTGATGCTGCCACTGCTGGCGAGATCGCCATTCTCGGGGGCGGCGCAGACCTCGCTGCCAGCCCTCTCGGATCAGGGTGGCGAGGGTTTGTTTGAGGGGGGCATCATGGGAGCCCATTAGCCAGCCGTCTTCATAGGGTCGCCAGTCGGAGATGTCAACGGGTAATGGCAGTTGATCGAGGGAAAACTTTTGGGAGAGTTCGGCATCGGTACGGCAGTGGTACAAAATCTTGTCTTGAGGCCGAGCTACGGGGAAATCAGACAAGCCGGTCAATTGAAACGCTGCATCGGGAGCCATCAACACCTGGCAGCAATCAAAGGCTGCTTTAGCTAAGTCATAGCTGGTGCGATCACGGACAAAAATAGTTAGTTGCGGATGGTTATTAAAGATTTTTGCAGCTTGCTCTAACCGACCCTCATCTTTAAAATGCATCGTCTGAGGCAGAATCACAATCGGGCGATCGCGGTAATGTTTCACAATCGACTCCCGAAATTTTTGGTGGCCATACCAGAGGTCGCCCAGGCTACCGCCCCCTAACAGCACAATCGGAGCCTGACCAGCACAATCTGCCATTGCCGTATCCGAGAAATCAGCACTACTGGCGGTATATTTAATTTGAGTTCCTAATTCATGGTGTAGGTAGGCTAAGCTCCCCAACCAAATCAGGTGATCACCTAGATTAATGTAGTTGGGATAGTTTAGTAGAGAACATTCTTTTAAAGGGGAAATGAATTCCAAGGATTGATGGAGTTGCTTGCGCAAGATTTGAGATGCAGCCATACTCTTAATGGTCATGTTTGATATTGTTTTTAAGATGGGAAAATCCTGAAGTCAGGCTTTTTTATTGCCGTTAAAAAAGGTTTTAATAGTCCAAATCAGAAAATAAAATGGACTAAACAGACTTCCTAGTAGTAGTTGCCGTTCGCCTGCTAAAACTATATTTTTAGGCCAGAGAGAATAGTGCCAGCAATGTTGAATCAGCTTGAGGAAATCGTTGACGCCGTAAGGCAAAATCATCAAGGCATATCGCCAAGATGAATAGGCTAGCCGTCGCGTATGATGGCGGCTGAGACCCGTCCGCCAC
>JAQCKL010000075.1 GCA_027592485.1 Cyanobacteriota bacterium | reverse complement strand
GAAGATAACGAGAACCACCAAATTTACGATTCCCTCGGCAGCATGACTTTTTCAGCAAGCCCTATTTATTGTCGGAAATCGCCTTTCATCTGTAATCCCTTAATGCAGATATAGCGCTGGCCATAGGACTCCTCGGCTCGCTCTGATCACTAGCACACTCGCAGTCTTCTCCTAATCGGATTGGCGACGGATAGCTGGGCTTTCTGACATCGTCTCAGTTAAAGGTGGACAAAAAATGCAGGAGAAGCAATGATGCTTCTCCTGCAAATGCCAATCAGTCGTCAATGTAATAACGGCTAGTTTTGACCGGACTTAATAGCGGTAAGAACCAGAGTTGCTACCGGGCTTGTGAACGATAAAGCTCAGAATCTGACATTGCTTGACATTGTCAAACCCAACCACACGGATGTAGCAGTTGGAATATTCAGAACGGCAAGCTTGAACTTCGCTGAGCACTTCTGAGGTGGTTTTAGCGTGGAACAAGGGGAGCTTCCACATGGTCCAAAAATAGACCTCAGGATCAGAGTTCTCGTTGAATTCCACTGCAGGAATAAAACCCATCTTGAGGATGTAAGCAATTTGCTTCTCAATCTGGGCATCTGTCAGGGGGGGCAGGTAAGACAGAGTTTCGTAACGACGCTCTTTGGGGAGAGTTTTCATGATTCCTCGCTGGGTTAACTAATCTAAGGTCGGCATTCAACCGACAGCGTTCGACTTCAATGTATGGACCGGCGCAACCAGGTTGATGGCTGCAAAGTCAGGCTCACTTAGGCAAGCCATCAGAGTCGGTAGTTGCCTCCTGGGAAATTTCAGATTCGCCAGGCAGCTCAGACTCCAATGCATGTTCTCCATCGCCTAATTGGGTAATCCGCTCTAAATGCTGGCGACGGTGTTCCATATTGGCTTGCTGGATGCCGGTGATAACCATCTCTGGCAAAAACTCACAGATACCCTCTGCAATGTTTTGCCGCACGATCATAATCCGCATGGCCAGCTCTGCATTTTCCTTTAGGAGTTGACTCAGGTAGGCTTCGCCATCCTGCAGTGCGTCCTTCGTGGAAAAGGTGTTAAGCCAATAGGCATGGGCAGGGTTCGTTTCTTTCAGCTGATTCAGTACAGTTTTTACTGCCTGATAAGTGATGTAGCTAGTGAGTACCTTAGCGGCGTCCTTAGCTGATTGCTTGAGATCCATCAGTATCTCTCGAACAGTTGAAATAGACCCTGCCCACCGGCGGTTGGTAGCCCTGACCTAGAATCGAATCCTTTGAAGATTGAGCCGCTTATGCAGCATCACCAAAGTTTTCAAGACCCTGCTTGTCAATGGACTAGCCAACCCAAACCGTCTGCAAAGAAGTACCTAAGTACCTCTCAGCATTGCTAGATGGTGTCAACGGTGTCGAACTCGAACTTGATTTCCTTCCAGAGTTCGCAGGCCGCTGCCAGCTCAGGGGACCACTTACAAGCTTCGCGGATGATGTCGCCGCCTTCGCGGTTGAGGTCACGGCCTTCGTTACGGGCCTGAACGCAAGCTTCCAGGGCCACACGGTTAGCGGTTGCACCCGGTGCGTTACCCCAAGGGTGACCCAAGGTACCACCACCAAACTGCAGCACGGAGTCATCACCGAAGATTTCCACCAAGGCAGGCATGTGCCATACGTGGATACCACCGGAGGCTACGGCCATAACGCCACCCATGGACGCCCAGTCTTGGGTGAAGTAGATACCACGAGACTTGTCTTGCTCAATGTAGTTTTCGCGCAACAAGTCTACAAAACCGAGGGTGCCAGCGCGATCGCCCTCCAGCTTGCCCACGACAGTACCGGTATGGATGTGGTCTCCCCCAGACATCCGCAAACATTTGGCGAGTACACGGAAGTGGATACCGTGGTTCTTTTGACGGTCGATCACAGCGTGCATGGCGCGGTGAATGTGCAGCAGCACGCCGTTGTCGCGACACCAGTGAGACAGGGTGGTGTTAGCGGTGAAGCCAGCGGTCAAGAAGTCGTGCATGACGATGGGCATGTCGAGTTCTTTGGCGTACTCGGCCCGCTTCAGCATTTCTTCACAGGTAGCGGCGGTCACGTTCAGGTAGTGGCCTTTGATTTCGCCGGTTTCTGCCTGAGATTTGTGGATCGCATCCGCGACAAACAGGAAGCGATCGCGCCAGCGCTGGAAGGGCTGGGAGTTGATGTTTTCGTCGTCTTTGGTGAAGTCCAAACCACCCCGTAGACATTCGTAAACGGCGCGACCATAGTTTTTGGCCGACAGACCCAGCTTGGGCTTAATGGTACAGCCCAGCAGAGGACGCCCATACTTGTTGAGGCGATCGCGCTCAACCTGAATACCGTGGGGAGGACCTTGGAAGGTCTTCAGATAAGCCACAGGAATCCGCAGGTCTTCTAGACGCAGTGCCCGCAGTGCTTTAAAGCCAAACACGTTACCGACCAAGGAGGTCAGCAGGTTGGTAACGGAACCTTCCTCAAACAAATCCAGAGGATAGGCAACGTAGCAGATGTATTGATTATCTTCGCCGGGTACGGGCTCGATATCGTAGCAGCGACCTTTGTACCGATCCATATCGGTTAGCAAGTCGGTCCACACCGTGGTCCAAGTCCCGGTGGAAGATTCCGCTGCAACAGCTGCGGCACACTCCTCAGGGGGCACGCCGGGCTGTGGAGTCATCCGGAACGCGGCCAAGATATCGGTATCTTTTGGCGTGTAGTCCGGGGTGTAATAGGTCAGCTTGTAATCCTGAACCCCGGCCTGATATCCAGATTTTGACTGAGTCGTTGTCTGAGAGTAAGACATATCTCCCTTATCCTGATCCTGTATCAATCCGTAAACAGTCACCACCTTCCTTGCCCCATTACTGGTGCAGGATCTTTAACAGAGATCGCCCGTAGAACAGAGCTGTCAAAACCTGACACACAAGCAGGTGGTGTTAAAAAGTACTATAGGCCCTTCAGAGCAAAGCCCGAAACGGTCTTCTGTACTGGATCGTGGGTCTCCTGTAATACCCCACGCCCCTAAGAATACTATCAGCCATTAGATAAGTTTGGTTTCGGAAGTTCTGTATACATTCATAAACAAAGTTTATGTGTACCCATGTCGTACCATTGAGCACTATCTCGTTATGTAACTGTTGCTAGGGAGATGAAGCGTAGGGCAGCAGCGCTGTTTCTCTACCCTAGCCATAATGGCAGATCCCTATGGGCTCGCTAGGGGGATTAAACAAACTCTTAAGTAAGGAATGACAAGGGTCTGGGGCCATGTGTTGACAAGCCTTGGGGTTGGCGTTATCAAAGGTCAGCGTGCGACTACCATGGGTGGTATTCAGATTGGTTAGAAACGCGCAGGGTGCGGGACCGATTTAGGGCATAAGGGGTCATGGAGCATGGCGCAATGAGAATACGTTTGATTGGTTTAGGGATACTGCTAGGAAGCCTCGGGATGGGGCGTGGCTTGGCCGCTGACGCCGTAGGGGTGGCTGGGGTGATATCTACGGAGCCTCAAACCCTAGCCCAGGTTGATCCGAGTGAAACGGATGGTAATGGTCAAAGACCCGCCTTTCAAGGCGATCGCGTTTACACCCCAGAACTTCCCCCCAATAACGCCGACCCGTTGCCCTCAGAGCGACCCTCAGACGAACGACCGGTCATTGATTACCGGATTCCGACGTTGCAGGAGGACTATACCGGTAGTCTCTGGATCGGAACTTGGCAAGGGGAAGTGGTTCGCATTGATCCAGAAACGGGACGCGTACAGGCGCGCATCCCGATTCCTAGCCGAACGATCGAGGCGCTCGCCCAAGATCGGGTTGGTCGGATCTGGGTGGGCACCTACAACGGCCTGGTGCGGGTCGATCCTCGCACCAACACCGTTACAGCCCAAAACTACGCCATGCCGTCCAACCGAGTCTTGGATTTGCTGATTGATACCCGAGGCTTTTTGTGGGTGGGCACCGATCGCGGTCTGGCCATGATTAGCCCTGATGAAGGTTTGTTAATGACTACCCTGCAGTATTTGCCGGGGGTCAGCGCCAATGCCCTAGCCCTCGACAACAATGGTTACCTCTGGGTGGGGACATTAGATGGCTTAGTACAGGTGGATACGGCCAATGCCTATCCCGTGCGCCGGGTTCAGGGGCTACCAGGGCAGGCGGTGCAGGCGATCACCCTTGATGCCCATGGTCAGCTTTGGGTGGGAACCCCTGATGCCCTATTGGTCGTTGATCCGCAGACCGGCAGCTTAGTGCGAACAGTGGGAATTATGCAGCGGCAGAATGTCATTTCCCTCGGGTTCGATAGCAACCGCGCCCTCTGGGTGGGAACCCAAAACACGTTGCACAAAATCAACCCCTACAATGGGGCCTCCTTAGGCGAGGTGAGAGGGTTACCCTCCGGGCGGGTGCTTGCCTTAGCCCCTGGCGTCGGCAATAAAGTTTGGGTCGGCACGGCAGAAGGGCTGGCCTGGGTGAGTCTGACCACGGGCTATGCCACCCCCCACGGGGACTTCGCCAATCCTGACGTTTGGAATTATTAGGGTCTGCAATCACGATGAGTCAGGGAGTTTACGGAGAGACTGCTATCGTCATTGCTGAGTAATCGCCGTGATCTCTGGGGTTTTGCAGAGCCCCCCAGTAGATCCACCGGATCGCACGGTTGGCGACTGTAAACTCTGTTAGCCTTGAGAGGTTAAGAACAGGAATGCAGTCTCACCCGGCGTATATGGCGCTTTCACCAACGGCAAATATCCTGGTGGATATGGAGAGACGATTGCGGCCTCTATTGCCAGCAGATTTATACGCTGCGGCTTGGATTGACCCGGTCTCAGGGACGTTGATGCGAGTTTTCGAGCATCTCAGGACCCTCCAACACATTTTAATTAACTACGTTCCTCGGGATGTCTACAATCACCCTCCCCTCCCTGGCGAAGTCCGCTATGGCTGGCAAGAGGGTACCTTACTCTTTACCGATTTAGCCGGGTTCACCCCCCTCTTAGAAGCTCGAGCCGCTGAGGGTATTGATGGGGCTGAGTTGTTGTTGAAGCTCCTCAACAACTACTTTGCGGAAATGATCGAAATTGTCAGTAAGTCTGGGGGCAACTTACTGGAATTTACCGGTGATGCCCTGCTGGTACAGTTCCTGGCCGATCAAGGTCGCCATGATGTCGAGCAGGCGGTCCATGCGGGCCTGAGGATGCAGCGGGCGATGCGCTCCTTTCGTCGCATTCCCACCCACAAGGGGGAGTTGTCACTGCAGATGCGGGTAGGGTTGCACGAAGGCCGGTTTGTGAAGGCTGATATCGGTACACCGCAACGGATGGCCCATGTCTTATTGGGGCGGGCCGTCACCATTGCCAAGCAGTCGGAGGGGGCAGGGGTGGTCGGCAAGGTGTCGTTGACGGACGGGGTGAAGCAGTATTTGGGCGATCGCATTCAGCTCAAGGCCAACGGTGACAGCCATTGGTTAGTGGAAGATGACTTTACCCCAGAGGAATTGGGGGAATACGAAATCACCCTGGCCCGCCGCCGCCAACCCACACCGATGCTGTTCGATCGCAGTGTCGAAGCCCTGCTTGCGGAGATTCGCACCTCTGTGGATCTGGTTGAGCCCTTAGCCAGCTATTTGCCCCGCTCGATTTTGCAACTGCTGGTGGAAACCGCTGCCGATCGCCGTATTCCCCCCTCGTTTCCCACCATTGCCGTTGCCTTCGTCAACCTCATTGGCCTGCCGGAGTCGGTGGATGATTCGTTGCCGGAAGAAACAGAATATTTAGTGGACTGTTTCTCCGATGCTTTTTCTTTAATTAACGGGGTGGTGGAGCTGAAGGGTGGGATTTTGCAAAAGGTCACCTATCACTCGATCGGTTCTGAGATGCTGCTGCATTTTGGGGTGCTGAATCCTGACCCCAGTGACCCTTTTCGGGCGGCGGACTCGGTATTAGCGATTCGAGACTTAATTGAGTCACTGCCTTCCCCCATGGTGCAGGGCAAAAAAATTCGCGTCACCTATCGCATTGGCCTCACCTACGGGCCGGTGTTTGGGGCAGAAATCGGTGAGAAGCGGGGACGGCGAGAATTTAATGTGTTGGGGGATACGGTTAACACGGCGGCACGGTTGATGAGTCGTGCTGGGGAAAATGAGATTTTGATAAACCAGTTTATGTATGGACAAATTGGCAATCACTTCCATGCCCAGTCGTTGGGACAGATTGCCCTCAAGGGCAAGGCCCAAACCCAGCCGGTCTATGCCCTTGAGGCACGTCACACCCCAGACTATTAAGCTTGCGTGGTAAGTTGGCGAGAAGATTTAAGTTGCGTTTGCGATCGCCCATGTCCCTTTCCGCTACTGCCGTTCCCCTCGATCAAATCCGCTACACCGATCAGGGACTCGTTCCCGCCATCGTGCAAGACTACCTCGACGGCACCGTGTTGATGATGGCCTGGATGAACCGAGAGTCGTTGCAGAAGACCCTAGAGACCGGCGACACCTGGTTTTGGAGCCGCTCCCGCCAAGAACTGTGGCACAAAGGCGCGACCTCTGGCCATCTGCAAAAAGTCCAGTCCATCCGCTATGACTGCGATAGTGATGCCCTGCTGGTGACCGTAGAGCAGCAAGGGGATATTGCCTGCCATACGGGGGAGCGCAGTTGTTTTCACCAAATTGACGGCGAGATTTCACCACCGCCCGCCGATACCCTGTCCCAGGTGTATGGGGTAATTCGCGATCGCCAGACCAATCCCCAAGAAGGCTCCTACACCAACAAGCTGCTGGCCGGAGGCGACAACAAAATCCTCAAGAAAATTGGCGAGGAATCGGCGGAGGTGGTGATGGCCTGCAAAGACGATGACGCCGATGAAATCGCCGGGGAAGTGGCGGATTTGCTTTATCACACCCTCGTCGCCATGGCCCACCACAATGTGGACGTGAAAGCGGTGTACCGCAAGTTGCAAAGCCGCCGTCGCTAGAGCCGCTAGTAGACTACGGCATAAATTTCGACAGTGCTTCTGAGTGCTTCTGAGTGCTAGGGAGCTAGGGAGTCAGGGAGCCAATAACCTTGCGGTTTCTAGCTCCCCTGCCCCTTAAGCGCCCCTGCTCTCGGCTCCAGGATTCTGGTTCTAAGGGATGACGGCCCCTAGCGGCTCATCTCTAACATTCGCTGAATCGGCTTTAGGGCAGCGGCGCAGATTTCGGGGGACAGGGTGATTTCAGGCTTGCGCTCGGCCATAGCCCGGTGCAGTTTCTCTAAGGTATTCAGCCGCATGTGGGGGCATTCATTGCAGGCACAGTTGCCCGTGGGCGGGGCCGGGATGAAATGCTTGTTGGGCACCTGCTTTTCCATTTGGTGAATGATGCCCGATTCGGTCACCACAATGAACTGGTTGAGATCGCGCTGCTGCACATACTTCAGCAGGGCTGTGGTGGAGCCAATGAAGTGGGCGTGGCGCAAAACCGGTGCTTCGCATTCTGGGTGGGCCACGATCTCAGCATGGGGGTACTCCATCTGGAGCTGCACCAGCTTCTTTTCGGAGAAGGTTTCATGGACCATGCAACTGCCCTGCCAGAGCACCAGGTCTCGACCGGTCTCGGCCATGACATAGCGGCCTAGGTTGCGATCGGGGGCAAAAATAATCGGTTGCTCCGCCGGGATTTGGTTGACGATTTTGACCGCATTAGAGCTGGTGCAAATAATGTCGCTCATCGCCTTAATCTCGGCGGAGCAGTTGATGTAAGAGATGACGAGATGATTGGGGTGGGCCGCCTTGAACGCCGCAAATGGGTCGGGCGGACAGGTATCAGCCAGGGAACAGCCTGCGTTTAAATCGGGCAGCAGGACGAGCTTGTCTGGATTCAGAATTTTGGCAGTCTCCGCCATAAAGTGAACCCCAGCAAACACGATCACATCGGCATCGGTTTGAGCCGCCTGCTGGGACAGCCCTAAAGAATCGCCAATATAGTCCGCTACATCCTGAATGTCAGGCTCTTGGTAGTAATGCGCTAGGACAACCGCATTGAGCTCCTGCTTGAGCGCTTCGATGGCTTCAAACAGGTCTATAGGGGGTGAATAGACAGGGTTAGCGGACAGGGCAGTGGTGAACACAGGCGTTATTTCTAGTGGAATGAAACTTTAAAAAGCAATTCCATTATAGTTCTTTTCACTAAAACCCACCGATGCAGGCTGTTACATTTCCCCATGGGGTCCCGTGCCGAAGGAAATTCGAGGGACTATGATACAAGCGAGCAATTTGTGGCTCTAGACGCAGAGACTGCAAATACTGATGCCTATGGCGTAATGAGGAGACTGCTATGACGAGTCCAGTAGAGGGCTGTTTACGGGTGGGTCAATCGGCCCCCGATTTCACGGCAACCGCTGTCGTTGACCAGGAGTTTAAAACGATCAAACTCTCTGATCTCAGGGGCAAATATGTGGTCTTATTCTTCTACCCTCTAGATTTCACCTTTGTTTGCCCGACTGAAATTACCGCCTTCAGCGATCGCTACGGTGACTTCAAAGACGTGAACACTGAGGTGTTGGGGGTCTCGGTGGACAGCGAATTTTCCCATCTCGCCTGGATTCAAACGGAGCGTAAGCTGGGGGGCGTCGGGGACCTAGAGTATCCCTTGGTGTCAGACATCAAAAAGGAAATTAGCACCGACTACAATGTGCTGGACCCGGATGCGGGGGTGGCCTTGCGCGGACTCTTTATCATCGACAAGGAGGGAGTTATTCAACATGCCACCATTAATAATCTCTCCTTTGGCCGTAGCGTTGATGAAACCCTCCGCACCTTGCAGGCCATTCAATACGTTCAGAGTCACCCCGATGAGGTCTGCCCTGCCGGTTGGCAGCCCGGAGACAAGACCATGGTGCCTGACCCGGTGAAGTCCAAGGAATTCTTTGCAGCGGTTTGACCAAGCAAGAAAGGGCGGGCACAAGACCCGCCCCTACATTCGCCATATTTAATTGCCAACCACCACTGTTATGGCAACGGCTACTTCGCCATCATCTTTAATCGGATGGCGGTTTTGGCAAAACTTTTTGCCGATTCCCCCGCTGAGTCAATTGCAACTGGGCGATCGCGCCCCCGACTTTTGCTTGACCCGAGTCCAAAATCAGCAGCCCCAAAGGCTCTCACAGTATTGGGGCGATCGCCCAGTGGTCTTGGCATTCACCCGCATCTTTACCGAACGCCATTACTGCCCCCTGTGCTTCCCCCATTTGGTGGCCTTGCAGACGGCTTACCCGTTGATTCAAGCGGCTGGGGCCGAGTTACTGCTGGTTACCAGCACAGACCTCAGCCAAAGCCAAATTGTGGTTGAGGAATTGGGGCTGACCATGCCCTTCTTGGCTGACCCCTACTGCCAAGTGTTTCAGCAATACCATACGGGGCAAGCCCTTGGGGCTCCGCTCCCCGCCCAGTTCGTGCTCGATCGCTATGGCCGCATCCGGTTTTGGCATCGGTTCTCGTTTCTGCAGCCCAATGCCGAACCCAACCGTTTGCTCTATGCCCTCTCTAGCCTGCCGTTGAAGGAAAACATCTGATTCTAGTTTTGAGTCCCTGCTAGGGGGGTAGGGATGATGCATTTGGCAGAGAAACAAGCTTACATGCCCCATGAGCCATTCCAAACATTGCGGTGAGGTTGAGCGGCATGCAACGAAATCTCTACGAACAGATCGTTGCAACGGCTCAGCCAGTAACACTGTCCGCGAGGTCCAGGACGGCGGTGCGTCCTGGTGGAGGGGGTCTGGGGGCAATCCAAATGCCCCCAGTCGAAGCGGCCCATGGTTCACCGAAATCTTCGCCTTAGTTGACCTGTTTGAACCAACACAACTTTATCTGCTTTTAGAGAAGCAACCTTAGGGATAGGGGGGTAGGGTAGCGTGGGCAGGCATACCCGAAAGAACCGTTAGTTCCGATCAATCAACCCCGCTTCTGAGGTCGTAGACTCCGTCTGGCCCAGGGCAATGCGGGGGAGTCGATGCTTGAAGCCACAGAGGATTTCCCAGGAAATGGTGCCGGTTAGCACCGCCCAGTCATCGGCGGTGATGGTTGCTCCGGCGGAGTGACCTAACACCGTGACCACGTCCCCTTCTTGGAGGTGGGGCATGTCGGTGGCATCAATCATCATTTGATCCATGGTGATATTGCCAATTTGACGCACGGCTTTGCCCTCAATGAGCACCGTCATTTGGTTGGACAGGGCGCGGGGCACCCCATCGGCATAGCCAATGCCCACAGTGGCTAGCCGGAGGGGGCGATCGGCCACAAAGGTATGGCCATAGCTCACACCAGTTCCCGCCGCGATGTCTTTGAGGTGGGTAATGCGGGCCTTGACTTGCATCACCGGCTGCAGTTCCAGGGTTTCCCGTAAGTGAGGGGCAGGATAGAGGCCATAGATTGCCAGCCCCACCCGCACCATGTCGTAGTGCAAATGCGGATGGCCGAGGGTGGCGGCGGAGTTGGCAAAATGAATCCGGGGTAGGGTATGACCGGTGCTCTGGATTTGGGCGATCGCCGCCTCAAAGCATTGGTGCTGCAGGTTCAAAATACTGTCATCCGGGCTGTCTGCCGTGGCCAGGTGGGAATACAGGCTGGCGATGGAGAGGTGGGGCAGTCGCCGCACAAATTCCACAAATTCTGCCGCCCGTTGCCAATCAAAGCCGAGGCGGGCCATGCCCGTATCGAGCTTGAGATGGACCGGAAGCAGGGGGCTGGCTGCTGGGGATAGGGCCAGTTGGGATAGGGTCTCAGAAATGACCAGCGCTTGTTTCGGAGACACCACCGTGGGCTGGAGCTGCCATTGGGCGATCGCCTGCACCTCCTCACCACTGCTGACCGCCCCCATCACCAAAATCGGCGCTTTAATCCCCGCCTGCCGTAGCTCCATCCCTTCGGGTACCGTTGCCACCCCGAGCCAGGTCGCTCCAGCGCTGAGGGCCGTCTGGGCCACGGTGACCGCGCCGTGGCCGTAGGCATCGGCTTTGACCACCGCCATCAGATCGGCCTGACCCTGGAGGTGGGTTGCCAGTTGCTGCACGTTATGGCGCAGGGCAGCGAAGTCGATTTCGACCCAGGCGCGACAGCAGCGCATGGGTGATAGTTCCGGGGTTTGCTCCCAACTCAACATCAGCTCACTCCTCCCTCACGGTTTTCCTCACAGTGTTCTCCCCAGGGCTTCCATAGGGCCATTACCACTGTTGTGCCCTAGCCTAATGGGGGTATGGCGGTTTGGCTAGGGTCAGTGCTGGAGGATCTCCAGCCCCATTCAGCCCTTGTCCGGGCGATGTTCTTGCCGGGTCGGACTTTGGCCCGCTCAATGGCCCGCTCAATGGCCTGAACCTCCGCCAGAGTAACCGTTACGCCACCAGCCAGAAGGATACCTGTGCTACCATCAGGGCGTTTATATGCTGGCCATTCCCCGATGGGTAGTAAGGTTCTGGTGCTCAACGCCTCCTACGAACCGCTCAACATCACGAGCTGGCGTCGGGCAGTGGTGCTGCTCATTAAGGGCAAAGCTGAGCAGCTCGAACATAATGGCCAATTAATTTACGCGGACTTTCCGTTTCCGACGGTGATCCGGCTACGTCATTACGTGCGGGTGCCCTACAAAGAGATTCCCCTCACCCGCCGGAACGTTTTGCAACGGGATAGCCATACTTGCCAGTACTGTGGCTACTCCGGCGAAGGTCTCACCCTTGACCATGTGCTGCCCCGCTCTCGCCGGGGGGGCGACACCTGGGAAAACATGGTGACCGCCTGTGTGCGCTGCAATGTCAAAAAAGGTAACCGCACCCCCCGCGAAGCCAATATGGTCCTGCGTAATCCGCCCCGCCGCCCCCACAGCAGCCTCTATTTTGAAGTCACCCGTCAGGTCCGCAGTGGCAACCATGCGGAGTGGGGCAAATATGTGATCGGCATGTAAAGAAATACTAACTATCCGCCAATCGCCCAAAAATGAAACGATTATGAAAAATGAAACGATTATGAAATGGTTCATGGGTGGCCATGGCGAATCGCCGTTTAGTCCAGGGATTAACCGCCGCTGGCATCATTCTGGGGGTTGGGTTGTTCGGCTGTGCGTCTGAGCAACCAACTGCCGTAACCCTTGATGCCTCTGCTGATCCGGCGGCTGCCCCAGGGGATAGCATCAACAAAAAGAAAGTCCTCACCACCTTCACCATCCTGGCGGATATGGCCCAGGTGGTGGCGGGGGAGGCGCTGGTGGTCGAGTCTATTACTCGAATTGGGGCCGAAATTCAC
>JAQCKL010000074.1 GCA_027592485.1 Cyanobacteriota bacterium | reverse complement strand
CAGTATGGCTGGCCACTTTGCTTAGTGCACCTCAGATCGCTCTAATCCATAGCCCATAAGCAAAGTGGCTCACAGTCTTGTCCTAGCTGGACTGGCGACTGCTATATCTACGGGTATCGTCTTTTCTGGCAATCTCCTTAAGGGATGATGCTAGCTCGGAATCGAAAGGCACCGACTTCTTGGGCCGCGAGGCTAAAACCAGCGCCACCAACTACAACACCCCCACCGGCAGGAAAATTGCCCGGAGCACTTAGACAAGCGGTCGCTAAGGGTGATCCGCCAACGCGGGCAGACAGGGATGCGCTGGGGCCAAAGGCAGCTAGGGCCGGGAACCCACTGGCCGGAGCCAGCAGCAGGCTGGCATTATCCAAAACTGTGGGGGACTGAATCTCGTCACACAGTTCCACGTTGTTTGCCGTAGCCAAACCATTGTTCCAAAAGTAGATGGTGTACTCGATCTCATCTCCCAATTGGAGCGTGGCACCGGTATTAAAGACCCCAACGGGTAGGGTATTGCCGCTCAGGGCTTGGAGTTGGTTGTCATTGGGGTCTGTGGCTTGGTCATTGAAGGCATTAATGCCAGGAATTGCCACCGGTGCCCCCCCCCGGATAACAGCCGTGATGCGCTTCACCAGCCGTAAATCTGGCGTCAGCGTGAAGCTCAGCGCTGTCCGGTTATTTTCCAATGCCTCGTTAGGATTGCCATCCCCGTCAGGGTCAATGGCACCGGCATTAGACGGGTCAGTCGTGTTTGCTGCCGAAACAGCCCCAACCGCCGTAGCCGTCACCTGGTTTAAAAAGGGTTGGGCTGGCAACGTACCCGAGGTGGAGTTGATGTCGATGACGAGCCGGAAGGTGGCGTCAGCCCCCACGGCTAGGGTGCCGCCAGCGGCCAGCAGGTTTTGATTGCCTGAGCCATTGAAACCCCCATTAGCAACCAACGTAGGAGCGCCACCAATGGCAGCTCCACCGGTTGGGGTCAAACTATTCACTTGATAATTGCCCGTGCCAAAGACAGTATCCAGATTCTCTGTCACCTGCACCGTATTCAGCGCGTCGGGGCCTAGATTGCGAACCACGATGTCATAGGTGGCGCGGACGGTGCTGGCACCAAAGGCTCCCGCAGGGGCAATGGCAATCGGGAGAACGGTATTTTTAGAAGCCCCGATGGTTGTGAGGGTTGGCGCATTAAAAGAAACTGCCCCCAAACCAATCACATGGGCAGCTGTTAAAATTGGGGGGTTTCGAAAAATAAACGATATCGTGTCAACCGGTTGGGTAAAACGGGTTGTGACGTTCCCATCGGTATCGGCAATATCTTTATTGGCATCGTCAGTTATGCCTTGAACCGTAACAACCCCTGCAACGGTGCTCACCAGTGCATTAAAGGTGGATGGCGTAACATTGATGCCTGTGACAGGGGTGCCGCCCAAGCCAGGACCGGTGCGACCACCGGTATATCCTGCGACTTCAATGACATCACGCCATAAGCCCCCTGGCGAAAAATCAACATCATGCAAGAACAAGGTGGGGTTGAGGACTGGGGCTCGGGTGGTTGTACCGGTGACAAAAAACTCAATGTCAGTGATTAAATTACCGGTCCCATCCAGACCAATGGCGAGGGATTCTTGACTGTCAGGGCTCAGCCCTGATGGCACCACAAAGTTGTCACTTCTAGGGGTTGTAAAGCTAAAACCCCCAGCTTGAAAGGTGAATGATAGGCGCACATCAATCCCTGAACCACCAATATTCACAAAGGTTTGAGGCCCAGTGGAGCCAGCCCCCGCCGTCCAATCCTGAAATCCTGGGTCCCATCTCAGATCGACGGCCTCGGCCCTTTCTGCACCCATCAAGTTAAAGGCTAGCAACGCGGTTACGAAGAGCAGCATTAACCAACATTGCTTAAGCCTAGCAGTACTTAGAATCATAAAAAAGACTCTATAATTTCAGTGCGCTTTCTCATGCAGAATGATGAAACCAAAGAAGTTTTTTGTCGCGATCGCTTTAACTTTTATCGTGATCCCAATCTTTTCCCAGGTTGTTTATAGCATTCCACAACCCAGTCCACAACCGTTACAAACGGTGACAGCTAACGATCAATATCGCAGCAATCCGCTGTGTTACTTAACAACTGATAGTGGTCAAATCGTCGATTTAAGTTCGATTTGTGGAGAAGCCAGCCCTGGTTCTGTCACCCCAGTAATTTATCCACCCCCTCCCACTGTCTACGACCAGGGGGCTATCGACAGTTTCGATGATGCCCTGTATGGACCTGACTAGGCAGGTCTAGGCTAAACCTCAGGTTTGAGGCCGCCAAGGGAATTGAATTGACCGCCAAAACAGACCATTTATTGAAGTGTATCGGTCTGTTTTCGATGGCTCCAAAATAATTCAGGATTGCGTTCATGACTGGGCTTCAAGTTGCTCAATTTGGCGAGCAATCGCCTGGGCATCGGTGGGATGGCCCTGCTCAGTAAAGAGCGTTACGGCGGTTTGATAATCCCTCATTGCCCCGATTGGATTCCCTAGTTTTAAGCGCAGGTTTCCCCGGCCCAAGTAGGCCTCTGGCCGACCCGCATTTTGCTTAAGGGCAGCTTCAAAATCACGATGGGCCGGTAGAATCTGGCCGAGCTGGCTATAAACGATGCCCCGCCTGGCATAACCAATGCCATCAGTCGGATAGATGTTAATGGTGTCGGTATAGTCCGCGATCGCCGCCTCAAACTCACCGATCGCTTCAAAGGCCATCCCCCGCAAGAAATGGGCATGAAAATCATCAACGGCAGAAATATTGAGGGCTTGCGTGTAGTCTGTGATCGCCTGTGTCCATCGCCCTAGCTGGGCATAGACCTGTCCCCGTTGTAGATACACTCGGTAGCCAGAGGCGAGACTGAGGGATTGGCTAAAGGCATCAACCGCCCCTTCATAATCATTGACGTATAAACAATCCAGCCCCTTGTTGAAAAAGTCTTCTGCCTCTGTATTAAAGGGAAAAACTGCTGGGACGGTGGGATCCTCGGGGATGTGATGGTGAGCGTGGGTAAGCGACTCAGCCATGGCGGCGGCGGGCAAAGCCACCCAGCTACTGATGCCAAACCACAGCGCCGTAAGGGCGATCAAAATTAGCTGACGAAGATCCATAGTCAGAGTCTTTGCTGCGCGAAGAAATGGAATAACTGATCACCGGAAAGCTCAGCGGATGAAGCAAAAAGAGCAGGGAATGCTGACAGCACCGCATAGGTCCCGCCAGCCCCCCAAACCTGATAGCCTCACCTATAGTGGCGGCGGATTGTTGAAGTCATAGAGCTGGGGGGGATCAACCGATGATGGGTTGGTTGAGTTATTGCTCACCTGGAAGCCGCGCATCATGTCATGGTCTTCATGCACAAGGTTGTGGCAGTGGAACATAAACCGACCGGCATGGGGGCCAAACTTGCCCACAATCCGCACCTCTTCGTTTTCACCCAGGTAAAACACATCCTTCCAGCCCTGCTCATACACCTCGGCGGGGCGGCCATTGCGATCGATGAGCTGGAAATCGAGCAGATGGACATGGATGGGATGGTGCCAACTACTAGAGTTATTGACCAAATTCCAAATTTCGACCCCTTCCAAGGGCGGATTCGCCTCCATATCGTCTTGGCTCCAAACCCTGCCGTTAATGGTCCATTGCTGGACCGGGTTGCCCGGCACATTATCGCGACCAAACCGGAGCTCCCGCGTGCGTGAGACCTGGCTGAGTAGCGCTGGAATCGGGGTGATATAGGCCAACGTGCTGGGTACAGTGCTCGTATCTGGCGTAGTAGGATTGCTCACCACCTCAAACATCATCACTTCGTCGGTCTTACTGTAATCCTCGTTATTGGGGAGTGACCGATTGCGCATTTTGATCTGCTCACCGATGGCAAATTCAGAAAAATCAATCACAAACTCGTAGCGTTCGGCAGCGCCAATCTTGAAGCGACGGATCCGAGCCGGGGAGCTGCGGTAACCGGCATCGGTGCCAATCATGGTGAACCGAGCCCCCCGGTTCATTTGCAACTCATAGGAGCGGGACACGGACGCATTCAAAATTCGGAAGCGATATTTACGGCGCTCGACCTGCATTCTTGGCCAGGCCACCCCGTTAATCGTAATCACATCCCCGAATAGATCCTTGAAGTCACCATCATCCAAGGAGTTCGGATCTATACCAAATTCCACTTCCCCCTGACGGGTAAAGAGCTTGTCATGGAGCACGAGGGGTACATCGTAGGCAGGGCCGTAGTTGGTATTCGGCCCATAAGGCCCCGGCGCAATAATGTCAGGGCCTTTGGGCAAGTTCAAGCCATTGTCCACCTGTTCGTCATAGACGATGTACATGCCGGCCAGGCCAGCGTTAACATTCATCGCCGTCTGGTGAACGGCGTGGTCGTGATACCAAATGGTGGCGGCCCGGTTGTTGGGATAGACGTAGTCTTTGTAATAACCGGGCTGGCTAATGTCATTGGCCCAACCGTCATATTCCGGCAGGGCCGCCATGCCATGGAGATGGGTGGACATGGGCTCAGTCAGATTATTGATGACGCGAACGACGGATTGACGATCTTTTTGCTGACGAATGGTTGGCCCCGGAAACATGCCCTCATACCCATAAACGGTCGTGTTGGTTTTGCGGGGAATGATTTGCTGGGTGCCAGGTTGTGCCGTGATTTGGTAGTAGTCAGTGGTGCTATCACTACGCACCGGCTGCAGCACTGGGGGTCGCCTAAAGGGCAGGGTATAGGGACGGCCAGCGCGGCTGTTGGGATCGGCCCCAAAAGCTGTCCGTTGCATCCCAAAGGGCAGTAACAGGGAACCACCAGCAATGGCGGCATACTTTAGAGCATCTCTTCTATTGATTTTCATGGTGATGGTATTCCTAATTTGAAGTAAACGACCTAAGAGAAACCTCAGCCGCTAAAGCGGTATGCCTAGCCAAAATCATTAAAGAAACAGGTCAAGCGCCCTACTTTGGGGGCGCTTATCTCGGGAAGTAGAAACAGGGAACGAGAAGGGAAATACTGAGTCATGGCATCCCCCATGGGGGATGCCATGACGGCCTTACTCAGGGACTAGAGGATGTAGTCACCCGAATCGATGGTGTTATTAGTGCCTGCGAGGCCACTAATGCCCTGGATGTTAATGGTGCCTGCAATGCCGGCTGCAGTAGACACGGTGATCAGGGTGTCTGAGCCGTTAACTACCGACATGATGCCAAACCCTGCCATCCCACTAAAGGCGGTGAGATCGATCCGGTCTTGGCCGCCACCCACATCATCGAAGTCAGTGATGGTGTCGTTGCCAAAGCCAATGCCAAACACAAAGGTGTCAACACCATTACCGCCGGTAAGCATGTCATCACCCGCACCACCGGTAAGGGTGTCCCTGCCATTACCACCCAGTAGAGTGTCAAGGCCATCGCCACCGTTTAGGGTGTCGTTGCCAGCACCACCGAGCAGGATGTCGTCGCCATCGTCACCGTTTAGGGTGTCAGCGGCGGCACCACCATCCAGCATGTCGTTGCCAGCACCACCGTTCAGGGTGTCAGCGCCACCTTGCCCAAACAGGTTGTCATCACCCCCTAGGCCGCTCAGATTGTCGTTGCCACCCCGGCCATAAACGATGTTGTCGAACTCATCGAAAGACATGGTATTAGCAGCGTTATTGAGGGTTGACAGGATAAAGGCCTCCGTGTAGACCGCCCCTGTCGTATCTGTGGTTGTGATGGAAAGCACGTGATTTTGGTTATTGCCAATATTGCTTGTGCTGGTCACAACCCCCTCTGGGCTGACGCTAAAGAATGGGCTACTGCCCGCCTCCATGGAGTAGACAAAACCGGTGGTGGTGTCATCATCCGTCGTGGTCAGGTCGGCGATGATTTCTCCAGCCCGAGGCGATAGATTATTGGTTGTTGATACCCCATTCCACCGAATATCAGTTGGCGCTGTGAGATCGATTCGGAGAAACTCGTCATCAGCGGTATTGAGGGTGCCGTCAAGGCCCGCGAACTGAAGCTGCTCAATGTTCTTGAGTAGATCAGTGTCGTCGAACCGCCGCAAGTCCGTAACCGGATCCACATCACGGATGGTGCCGTTGTCGAGATCGGTGATTGAGATAAACCCATCGCCATTCAGGTCAAAGGCTCGACCAATCGCATCCGGACCATCTAGCCCCTCAATCGCATAGTCTGTGCGAACGCCCTGGTAGGCAGCGGTATCGATGTCTTTATCAGGCCCCGTGAGGTTGGTATTGTCATACTTGATCTCACGGACGATGCTCATGGCTCCGGGGTTGATGGTGCGATCCAACATCAAGGAGGTGAGGGTACGGCCACCGAAGGCAGGGCTGCTGAAATCGGGGTCGCCATTGACATCGGTATTAAAGACCTTGCCCGCATAGGGACCCGCCACAGCAGTATCCGTGCTCATGGATTCGGCGGAGTAAGTGCCAGCATTAGGGCCATCCGGAATCACAATCTTGATCCGCACGTTTAGCCAGGCGTCGCCATCGATAACGTCGAAGCCGCCACGCCCCAGGATAAAGTCGCTGCCGTCGCCCCCCATCAGGACGTTGCCATCCCGGAAGAAGGTGTCGCCCTCGGCAGTCCCTGCCACCGTGTTGAGCGTTACCGCCGCCCCGTCAAACCACTCTCTGAAACCATCGATCCGGTCAACACCGGCGTTGTTGAGCACGTTGTCGACGACAACATCACCATTGGCCCCAATGTCGAAGAACAAAGTATCTGCGGTGAGTGGATCAAAGGCTGTGGCCCCGGCAACCCCAAAGATATGACCCTTGTTGTCACCCTTCAGGACATCGTCCCCATCCCAACCGGACAGCGCTTCGACGTTGTCGAAGCGATCGCGCAGGATATCGTTGAAATCGGTGGTAAAGATAGTCCGCGTCAAGTCGAAGTCGATCGCCGAATTGTCATTCTTGGCAATGCCCCAGTCAAAGCCGAACATGCCTTCATAGCGATAGACACTAGCGCCAGACCCCATGATGTCATCGCCCGACTCCGCATCGTAGTCGGTTTCATCACCATGGCCAAACAACACGTCGTGGCCGATGATCGGGCTGTTAAAGAACAGGTCTGAGTTGTCACCGGCTAGGGTGTCGAAACCCGCACCGCCTTCAATCCAGTCACTGCCCTCGTTGCCGAGCAAGAAGTCGCCGCCCGCACTGCCGAGAATGAAGTCATCCCCTTCGCCACCGAAGATTTCGGATGCATCCTGGCCAAGGAGGAGGTAGTCGATCCCTGCGCCGCCGAAGACCAGGTCTACACCACCGGAGGTGCTGATCACGTCGTTGCCCCGCTCACCCCGCAGCACGTCGTCGCCAAAGCGATCTTCGATGATGTCGTCGCCGTCGCCACCGAAAACATTATCAGCGCCATCCCGACCGTTTAGATAGTCATCGCCGCCGTCGCCCCATAAGGTGTCGTCACCGATGTCACCAATCAACCGGTCGTTGCCTTCGGTACCCCCCAAGACAACGTGTTCGCCCCCAAAGAATTGGAGGGTACCACCCACATCGTGGGTAATACCAGTTTCAGGGTCAACAATCTGAGTTGCACCGGTATAGTCGCGCTCGACCTTGGCGGAGAAGAGCGAACCTCCCAGTGGATCCAAGCCAGCGAGATCGTCCGGATCATTACCGAATCCGCCATTAGGGCTGTAGTCTTCCTGGGCAATGCCGCGATCGAGTTCGAGGATATAGTCCGGCGTGATGAACAACTGACCACTCAAGTGAGTCGAGTACGGGCCACCGAGCTCACTGTTACGTATAACAAGGTCAGCGAATGAGCTGGGCTCAAGCTGGTTGAGGATGTTAGTCCCCTGGGTTCGGGTTAAGTAGTAGAAGCGATCGCCGTTTTGCAGCGCCTCTAGCTGGTACTCAAACACGTAGTTAAAGGTGGTGCCCAGCATGCCGCCAAATTCAGGATTGGCTTCAGCCAGGCCGCCGATCCATAGGTCAACATTGTTGAGGCCCCCGAGATCGCCACCGGCATAGGCCCCTGTGGCATATAGGAAGTCGAGGCGATCGGCAGGTGCCCCCCCCCGCCAAAGACAATTGCCGTTGCCGCAGCCCGCTTGTCCGCAACCGTGGTGGCAGCTTCGATAGTGGCATGGGTGCCGTAAGCGGCGATGAAGTTGATGATCGAGACCTGGTTCTTGATGTTCTCAGAGAAGTTGACCCAACTGGTATAGGGGGTGAGGGAGGCCAAACCGGTGCCGTCATAGAGCTGGGCGCGGGCATTGTTCAACGACGGAATGCCGGTGTCCCGGCCCCGAGCAATGTTGATCGCACCCAAGTCGAGGGGCAGACCCAGCAGATTGTCACGGACATCATCGACGATGAATTCGTCAATGGCGCTACCCACATCCCGCGACAAACCCCGGATGAAGTTGGCATCGATTTCCGCTGCGGTTTCGCCGCTGGCGAGATAGCTCTGCGGGTTGAGGAACATCGCGATTAGCGTTTGCTGATCGGGCTCACCGTTGAGGAGGTCGAGATTGTTGTCTAACCGATCCACCGTGCCGGTCAGCATTGAGTGCCCGAAGCGATAGACCGTGTGGGCAAACTCAGCCACAATCGCCGGGTCAACGTCGGGGCTGTTATTAAAGACAAAGGGATCGATCGCAGGTTGGATCCGGCGAGAAAACTCCTCGAATACCAAGTGTTGGTATTGCATTTCAGTGGTGAATTTGGCGGCCTGGAAGAGGCGATCACCATCCCACACCAAGGTGCTGGGGTCAGCGGGCACCTCCGTTACATCTTCCAACAACCACTCATTCAAGAACGCGATCCCTTCAGGGGTAGTCGCCCCCGCCAAAATCGTCTCCTTGTTCGCATCCACCATCCGATTGTGCTCGGAGTGGAAGATCGAGTGCACCACCGTCAAGGCAGAGTTCTCGTTGCCACGACCATCACCGGTGACGAAGTGGGAATCCAGCATTTCGTCGTCGTAGGTCAGCGGATTGCCGTCATCGGCAACCAGGTCCGCAGCATCAATGACGCCATCACCATTGAAGTCAAAGGCCTCAATAAAGGTGCTGCCGCTGCCGGACACGATGGCATCGAATTCGTCGGCAGTGGCAACGCCATCGTTATTGCCGTTGAAGTCAATGTCGGCAAAGGTTAAAACACCGTCTCCATTGAAATCATGGTCGGTGAGGTTGAGAACGTCCAAACCATCAAAGTCAACGTCTGCCGTTTGCACCGTATCGACGATGCCATCGCGGACGCCGTTTTCATCGATATCGACGATGCTCGGCGTGGCATGGTGAGCGATGTCAATCAGGAATTGGTGACCGGTACGCACCGTATTCTCAGGCAGAGCCAAACCGCCAGCAATGCCCTCAACAAAGCCCGTTTCAGTGGCAATTTGGGCGTAGCCGTTGGCCCCAGGGATGAACTTACCGTATTCATCGGTCAGCAACAGCGGCACATTGTGCACATCAAAGTCATCGAGCAGGATGCCCAGCATCTCGGCAGCCTGAGCCTTGATTTCAGCCCAGTTGCTGAGGAGGCCCTTACTGCTGCCGTCCAGCAGCTTGCCGGTGGCGACTGCCCCATTGGCAGTCATCTCATATTCCCGCAGGAACACCTGGTGGGAGGGATGGGAGGTGTAGGTCTGGTTTTGGTCAACGAACGGCGAGGTGGTGTTCTCGTGCTGGGGGACGCCGTTTTCGTCGAGGGTAACCGTTGCCCGGGTCAGGGCCATGAAATTGGTCGAGCTGCCTTCCACATAAAGGGGGTCATCCGGCTGCAGTGGGATGTACACCGTGCCGTTACCACCTTTGGTCACCAGATCCAGACCATGGTCAAAGAACTGACCAAAGTAGGTCATCCAAGAGTTGAACCCAGGGGACAAGCCGACATCGGGTGACTGGTTGGGAAGGGTCTGTAGGGCTTCATTGGCCGCAACCACATTGGCGGGATTAGTCAGCCATGCCTCAGTGGGCGTAAACCCATTCGCTTCCTCAAAGGCAGCTATCGCCAGCGGGTTGTCTAAGAAAGCTGCAATCGCCGCTGGGTTATCAACCGATAGGTCAACAATCAGGTTAGAAATAATGCGCGGATCGGCATCAACGACGGTGCCCACACCCGGCTGATTCCCTGGCACAAACGGATTGGCATCATCCAAAACACCGTAATTGCCCCCCGTCAAGGTAGGACCGGGTCCCGGCCCATCAAAATCAATCGAGTCGCCGTCCGTATCGTTCAGAAACTCCGGATCTAGCAAGCGGGGAAACAGCGTATCAGCCGCCCCAAACTCCTCTTGACCCGGGATCAGGTTGTTAAATTCCCCTGTGACCGTACGCAGACCATAGGGAAGCTGGGCGGCATTGGCGGCGGTTACACCAAACTCGTCCATGATCGCCTGGGTGATCGTCTTGGGTGCAGCCGTATAGGCGAGCGAGGTGTCTTCAGAGACCTGAATCTGCCTCAGAATGAAAGCCAGATCCTGCAGGTTGATACTAAAACTTGTCATGTCCTTAGACTCCGATGATTAGTAAGCAGCAGCGATTAGTAAGCAGCAGCAAGTGGGTTTGTTTTCACGGGCAACAGAGAACGATTAGATGCGCGAGAGCAGTGCTCCTGACACGCAACAAAAAGGCAAAACCTTTATCAGAAAAACCTCGCAGGCAATTGCTAGGCATTTGAAAGCGAGCTCACAAAAGCTAAAGAAAAGTGGAAATGGGCAACCCATTCCCTTGCCTAAAGCCGATGCAAATTCATGTAGAACCAGTCAAGGCATGTAGCAACGAATGCCACACTTTTCGACCAACTCGGCGGCAATTAATAAGTATCAAAGACATTAATTGATTGCCCCAAACAAAACTCACAGGCCAACCCCAAAAGAGTAAGACGAACCCTCGGAAATTGATCAACGAGATCGCAAGCACTCGCATTCAATAAAATTGGGTGTTGACCATAGACCCTCTCAACACCACGAGAATGCTAAGCCTGTCATCCGCAAGAATACTCGTATTTTTATTGTCCGTCACCCCTTCTTCAACAAAGTTTTACTTTTATCCATCCGTATTAATACCATCCTCTTGTAAGGCTTCTGTGAGGGAGGCACTTTTTAACAAGTGTGTCAAAAAAAAATATATCTAGTTAATATTTCGGAGGTGACTTTATTTTTTCGTGGCTTTTAAATGCATTCGCTCACCCCATTACTGCCCAAGCTAATGCCAGGCATAGCTGTTGGGAATAGCTATGCCTGGTATTGACTCACCGGGTTGAGCAGGCCAATATCCTTTAGGGTGTCGTAATTTCAGGGGTTCAGCGTGATACCACGCAGCCCCAGGACTAGCTCGGCAATGCCTTTATAAATCGCTAGTCATGTTACTAATGATTTTCGTGAAGTCTTAAAAACTTTTCGCGTAGCCAGTATTCGAAATGCTAAAAGCAGCATGAATCCGATGTTTAAGACGCAATTAATCTGCTCAAAAAACGATCACGCATTAATATGTCTCTGGCTTTGCTTCAGATAGGCCAATAAAAAACCATGGCTGAAAAAAAGCACTCCATCAATTTCAAAATATTGATTTCCCCTAAGATTTGATTTCTCTAATATTCAATACGGACCATA
Organism: Cyanobacteriota bacterium; assembly: GCA_027592485.1. Classification (GTDB taxonomy): domain Bacteria; phylum Cyanobacteriota; class Cyanobacteriia; order Phormidesmidales; family Phormidesmidaceae; genus PCC-6406. Next base: position 724 of record JAQCKL010000074.1, on the reverse strand, counting down.
GTTTTTATCTATGGTTGAAATTGCTTTTTGTCTATCTCAGCACGCGTCATCAGGGATCTGCGACTAGATGCGTATACCTAAGGAGGTTGGCTGAATTGCTGTAAATAGAAATTCAGTAAACTCACTTATTCAAAATAATAGGGACACATCTGGGCTACACCTAGGCTATCCGGACAACTTCATGCAAGCTTTAAGCTCAAACAGTCTTTTATGAAGCTGTTATGAAGGCGGCAGGCTAGGCCGGGGGGCGATGTTCCCTGTTAGCATCATTTCTTTACAAAGCCTAAGGACAGGCGATGGTGCTCCCGCTGCCGAAGCGGGCTGAAGGGTATGAACCATCACCACGGCCAAAAATCAGCTACACCCAGCCACTCAAACATCGCCGCTCAGACATATAGCAGTCGTTAATCCGTTTAGGGCAATACTGCACCCCCCTGGGCCAAACATCAGCCAGACGGTCCCCATCATTGCCCGTCCGTCGTAGGGGCATCCCTTGTCGGTGCCCTCGATATTCGTTGGGTGATCTAAATCCTCAGACTCCGATTGGCATCTCAATGGCCAACGCTCCGGTGCGTCATGGCAGGCGATCGCCTCAAAACCATTCATCCCATCTTCATAAAGCAGGTGTGTCTATGAAGACGAGATGAACCTGTATCCCAACGTGACAACATAGGTGAGACATCTACGGGTAACCCAATTAAAGTAGACGTCGAGGATCCACCTG
>JAQCKL010000073.1 GCA_027592485.1 Cyanobacteriota bacterium | reverse complement strand
TCGGTAAACTTTAACTGACTACTCCCTTCCACAACAACTCCTGTTCTCAACCCCTGTGACACTTACGTATCAAGTTTGCCAATAAGTATTTCTCTGCTAACGCTAAATAGGTGCTCAAAGGCCTTGTTAACCAGAACGTATCGAAGATCTTGATCCTTCACCAGGATCGGGTTTGGCAGAATATCGATAAGCGCCATTTGTAGCAGAATGTTGGGTTGTGAATCCTGAATCACAGTCATCATCTCTTTGTTGATTTCCTTGCTGCTGTTTTGCAAAATCATGTTGGGTTGCGAATTCTGAGTCACCGTTTTCATCCCTTTTTTCCTTGTCTTTCTATTGATTTTATTTGCAGATGCCGATCAGTATATGTACCTCCGTGAGTTGAGTTATAGGTGCAAGATTTTGACAAATTCCAGCTCTTTTATTATGAATTTTTTGAGCCTAGAATAAGTGAAATTCATTCTTTTGAAATGGGAAGAATCACCCATGTAAACCTCGCTCAACTTACAAATCCGGAGTTCCCATTGATTTCTCCATAAGCTCTCTCCCCAAAAAAATTTCTCTCCTCTCCTCTCATCCTCTGAGAGAGGGGTTGGGCGAGGGGGCCAAACCTTCAGTTTTCAAGGTGGGCTTGGTTTTGCAAATCAAATGAAAAAGTTTGCCCTTCTCAAACATTGCCCACTTTAAAGTGGGAGACAACATGAATTTACCGATCCAAGATGATTCTTTGTGGAAAGCAGTCATCAAATCAAGATGTCATGAAGATATTTGAGAATTGATTGACTATAAGGTTCACTGAGACATTTGCATGGACTTCTTGACCATAGAAAATGCTGGATTTGCAAAAATCAAGGCCAGCCATTTTTAGGCCATCATTATCCGCAAGCCTTTGATTGTCCTAGGCTACGATCTCCGTATATTTTTTGATGCGGGAACATCATAAAAAAAGATTGTGACATTCTTGTGACGGCCTTCCTGGCAGCCCGTTGGCCTGCTGAGGGTCAAGCCGTTTTCCTGGCAGGGTCACCCAGATTCTGAGGAGCGATCGGAACAGGTTAGCTAGAAGCACTGGTATAGAAAAGCAGGGCAAACTGCCAAAACCATCGGGAGAGTTGTAAGAGTAATAGCGATAACCCCGCTGCCCCCAACAGCCAACCCCAATGCCCCTGGCCCAACATCGCCTGGGCCGGGACTGTCGTCAAAAAAGCCACGGGAATCACGAAGGTGAAAAATATCCGATAGGCCACGGGATAGGCCCCAATCGGAAACCGGCCCGCCTCTAGTAACCCTCGCAGCACTTCCGTGACGTTGTAGATTTTCACAAACCAGATACTAGTGGCCCCCAACATAAACCAGAGGCTGTAAAGGCTGATAAACCCAAACAATAACGGTGGAATGCCTAAACCGTAGGCGGCAGGATGCAGGCCCAATCGCGTTCCGGCATAGGCAATCATGATGAGCCCAAAGATCAGATCTGGCAGACCCCAGGGGGAAAAGGTGCGGGTGGACAGCCAAAACTGGGAGCTAATCGGTTTCAGCAGCACAAAATCTAAGGTACCTTGCTCCACTTGGCGCACAATCCGATTCAGATTTGGAGCCAACACCGTGGCTGAGAACCCCTGCAGCATGGTGAAAGCCCCCAACACCACTAGGGCCTCTTCCCAGCTCCAACCGGGGAATTCGTAACCGGTGCGGTAGAACAAAAAAAGGCCAAAGAGGCTGCCGATCAGCCCGCCCAGACTACTGACGGCGGCGATCACAAAGTTGAGGCGATATTCGAGCTCCGCCGCGATCGCCGTACTCCAAAATAGCTTTAGCACTCGCCAATAGCGCTGCATTAGGCCCCCATCCCAGAATATTGCCGCAGACCCTGTCGCCACAACCAACGGTTAAGGGCCAGAAACAAGAGCCCCCAACCGACCATGGCCAGTAGTCCCTGGAGCATATCGGTCGGTTGGCCAATCAAGATATTGGCGGGCACATAGATCAAGTAGGGAAATGGGGTCCATAGCACCACCTTTTGCACCGCTTCCGGAAACACCGCCAGCGGCGCAATCATGCCGGATAAAAAGGTGTAAATCAGGTACCAAAACTGCTCGATCGCGCTGGCCCGCTCCGTCCAGAAGGCCATCATGGCAAAGGTGTATTGGATGATGAACCGCAGGCAAAAGGCTAACGCTGTGGCGATTAATCCCAAGATGAATTGGCCAGGGGACGGTAACCCAGCTGCCTGGGGGTAGAGCCACAGGAACAACCCAACCAGCACCGCAATGAAGGGCAATCGGGCAAACCGCTCGGACACATGGCTAAAAAAATGTCGCCATACCGGGTCGATGGGCTGGAGTAAAAAGGGCGAGAGCTTGCCTTCGTTGACTTCCCGCTCAAACTCCCACACCACCCACACCACGGTGAGTTGACGTACCCAAAACACCGCCAGGAAGTAGCGGATGAAGGTGGCGGAATCGAGGGCGAACTGTCCCCCCTCAGCGGCCTTGGCCCACAGGCCCATAAAAATCAGCGGGAAGGTGCCCGACAGCACCCAAAACATCAGCTCAGCCCGATATTCCACCATGTAGGCGTAGTACACCGAGAGCAGCACCCGCGCGATCGCGAATCCGCGCCTTAGGTTAGGGAATCTGAAGGCCAATGGCGCACCCTTTAAGCAGCATTCTCCCTATTGTGAGATACCCGCATGACATAAATCAAAATCTATCTCGTCCCACAGCAGTTGCCAGGCCGGTTCGGACAAGGCGGCGAGGCACTTTGCTGCGGCGTGAAGCATCAGAGCGATCCTAGGTGCCCTAATCCAAGTGGCCAGCACTATGGCATCCCGCCCATAGTCTATTTCAGAAAACCCCCGCCACCTGATTCAGGCGACGGGGGTTATTGACATGGTGTGGTGTGTGACGGGTCTGCGAGACGTCAAGCGAGACGTCAAGCGGCTAGTCTTTGGTGATGTCTCCCCGACGGAGGTCGGTAATGGTGGCATCTTTATCTAGGTTTCCCTGACGAAGCGCGTCGAAATCAACCCCTTTCACCTCAAGGACAGCATCCTTATCTAAGTTCTCGCGACGGAGCTGGTCAAAATCAACCGCGTCTTTGTCGAGGTTCTCGCGGCGCAGTTGATCGAAGTCAATGCCCTTCCCATTCAGGGCAACCTCAACCGTAGCAACGGCATCCTTATCTAAGTTCTCGCGGCGGAGCTGGTCAAAGTCAACGGCGTCTTTGTCGAGGTTCTCGCGGCGCAGTTGATCGAAGTCAATCCCTTTCAGATCTAGGGTCGCGATGGCATCTTTGTCGAGGTTCTCGCGGCGGAGCTGGTCAAAATCAACGGCATCCTTATCGAGGTTCTCCTGGCGGAGTTCATCGAAGTCAGGGGCGGCGTAAACAGTCGTAGGGATAGCCACTACTGTGGCGAGGGTCAGAGCGGCAAGGGTTAAGCTGAAGCGTTTCATAGATTTGAACTCCTTTGGGTGAGGCATTCTCAACCCATCAATCAATCATCTTGAGTCCTACTATGCGGTTCCTTTCTGAGCGTCCCTTGACCTCAACCTAAGCTGACTTTAAGGGCTCCCTGAGGAACCTAAAGGCAGATCTCAGGAAACATTCAGATTTGTAGCTATCAATACAATTTCTCTGCTGAACAAGTTTCATTGCCCTGAGCTGCCATACAACTCATTGGGTAACCATAAATCCATCACCTACTTTTCCATCACCTACTTTGAGTCTCTATCTGTAGAAACGTATTACATCTGGATGGGGGACTTTGAACAGGCTGGATATCCTTATGAGCTGTACATTACCGCGTTTGAGGGAAAACATTCAGCCCAGAGAGTATTGTGACTGCAAGGGAAGCAAGCTTAATCAAGCGAAAGCGCTAACAAGACTGTTAGCGCTTTCAGCGATCGCCCCTAGGGCAACAGCAGATGCTTGGTCAAAATCGCCATCACCTCCCCGGTGCGGCCCGTGGGCAGCGGTTTGCTCCAGTCATTGGGCTCGGCGTAACCCAACTTGTGCAACACCCGAATCGTATTTTTCACCGCCGTCAATGACCCCAACAGTAGGTGACGGACGGTTTCGCGATTAGGGGCAGGATCGTTGGGGAGGGGCTGAGGGATGACCTGGGGCATCGCCTGGGGAATTGCAACTGAATTGTCTTGAAACATGCGTTGACTCCGGTTGAATATACAGACAACCAGAACCCAAAAACCTAGCCCCCCGCTGGCAAAGGCAGCAAAGGAGCTAGGGGCAAGTAACATACCACTAGCCACCAAACTGCTGGTTCAGTGTGGGGGTTAGCCGTACCTGGGTGTTGCAGCATCCAGGTACGGTGCTCAATTTTTGAGCCCTGTGGAAAACCCACCCCCTTTCGGGGCGATAGGTTAGCGAGATAGGCTACCGGACAAATGGGTTAGCGTCAAGGATTTGGTTGTCCCAGGGTTTTGGCCATCCAGATACCGCAACCGATTGACCTCATCATTGCAATGCCCATCGGGGCAGTAGAGACAGTTGAGACAGCACCTGGACTGCCTCGACATCGCGGCCCAACCAGAGGAGAGTCCCATGGTTTTGTCCCCCGAAGATCGCGTCATTTGGCTGCGGGAGCGCACCGCCTTTGCGGGGCTAGAGGAGCCGGCCCTGGTGGAAATCGCTGCGGCCCTGGAGTCCCGGAGCCTGGCTGCCGAGCAAGTTTTAATGGCGGCAGGGGAAGCCGCTGATGGGCTGTACCTCCTGGAATCAGGTCGTTTAGAGCATCCAGTAGGCACCCTGCAACCCCAGAGTTTTTTGCCAGGGGCGTTGGTGAATGGGCGATCGCTCCTCCTCCATCAACCCATCGAGAAAACCCTGGTCACCCTCACCGATTGCACCCTGTGGGTGTTGCCCGTAGGGGCCTTTCGGGAATTGAGCGAGCGTTACCCCGCCCTCCTGCAATTGCTCTCCCAACAATTGGCGGTGGAGTTGCAGCAACTCAGTGCCCAGTTGGCCTATGAGCAAGACCGCCAAGCCCTGCTGCGCCCCTATTGGGTCACCAAAGCCCGACGGGGGGTGATTGGCAAAAGCCGCTATGGGGTGCGGCTACGGCAACAGGTGCGATCTGCCTTCAACACCTGTCGCACGGTACTGATCTTTGGGGAGCCGGGTCTGGAAAAGGATAATTTGGCGGCGCTGATTCACTACGGTTCCGAGCAGCGGCGACAGCCGATTATTCAGCTCGACTGCGGTCAGTTAGCCAATGGGGCGGAGCTGTTTGGGCGCGGCGGCGAGAAATTGGGGCTGTTAGAGGCCCTGGGGAGTGGCACCTTGGTGCTCAACAATATCCACGAGCTGCCCCCCGATTTGGTCCCGGCGATCGCCCGTCTCCTCCAACACCGCACCTACCAGCCCGTGAGCCGCAATCCCGAGGCTCCCATCCCAGAAAAAACCAGCCCTGCCCGCTTTATTTTGATTGCCGAGCGACCGATGGCGGCCTTGGCGGCGGGGATAGATAGCCAGATACGGGTGCCGCCCCTACGGGTACGCAAGGCCGACATTGGTGATTACGTCACCTATTACATCAGCCTGATGAGTAGAGCACGGGGCCTCCCCAAGGTTACGGTCACCCCCGAAGCCCTGCGCCGCCTGCAAGCCTACGATTTCCCCAATAATCTGAGGGAGCTAGAGGGTTTGGTAACCCGCGCCCTCACCCAGATGAACTCCGGCACCGCCCTCATTACCGAAGAAATTCTCTGGCCCGCCCAGGGCAAAAAGCAGCGCTTTCGTCTCAACCTGCTCAATGGCTATCCCTGGCTGCGGCAGTTTCTCCGCAGTCCCTGGTGGCCCGATCTCCTCAACTATGGCTTTACCCTGATCGCCTTTGCCGTCGTCGTCGTGCTGCTGTTTTGGGGACCCCAAACCCGCGATCGCAACGTCGCCCTGAATCTATTTTGGGCCTGGTGGTGGCCCTTGGTGCTGCTGTCTTTCCCCTTTGTGGGACGGCTATGGTGCGCGGTCTGCCCCTTTATGATTTACGGCGAGGTGATGCAGTGGCTGTCGCTGAAGCTGTGGCCGCGATCGCTCCAATCCTGGCCCCGGCAAACCGCCGACCGCTGGGGGGGCTGGTTTTTGTGGGGGCTGTTTGCCCTGATTTTGCTCTGGGAGGAGCTGTGGAATCTAGAGAACACCGCCGCCCTGTCCGCCTGGTTGCTGTTGCTGATTACCGCCGGAGCGGTGATTTGCTCCCAGATTTTTGAGCGACGGTTTTGGTGCCGCTACCTCTGCCCGATTGGGGGGATGAATGGCCTGTTTGCCAAGCTGTCGATGACGGAGTTGCGCGCCCAACAGGGCACCTGTTCCGCCGAATGCACCACCTACCAGTGTTATAAGGGCGGTCCCGAAAAAGGGGAAGGCCAGGAAACCCTTGGTTGTCCCCTCTATTCCCATCCAGCCCAACTGGTGGATAACCGCGACTGTGTGCTCTGCATGACTTGCCTGAAAGCCTGCCCCCACCGCTCCGTCGCCGTGAATCTGCGCCCCCCTGGCATTGAACTGTGGACCACCCATCAACCCCGTATGGATGAGGTGGCGCTGTTATTTTTGCTGATGAATGCGGTGTTTCTGCACCGGCTACCGGAGGTGCAGGCGCGTTTGGCCATGGCGCTAGAGATGCAAAACTTTTGGGTCCATGGATGGATGGCGATCGCCCTCCTCAGCCTCCCCACCCTGCTACCGCTCCTGGCCCATGGGGCATTGCAGCTTGTTTGTCGCTTGACCGGCAGGGGCAAAACCCGCCCCTGGGTGGAGTTGGCCTATGGCTATCTACCGTTAGTGTTGCTGGCCACCCTGGCCCATTATTTGCACCTGGGCTTGACCGAGGCCGGTACCCTTTTACCCGTCGGGGCCGCCACCTTCGGTCGAGTCGGGGCGCAATTACCCATACTGGTGGCTGACCCGGCGGTGATTACGTTTTTGCAGGGCACCACCCTTTTGGCTGGGATCGGTCTCTCGATCCTCCTCACCCAAAAAATTGCTCGCCAGCCCCTCTGGGTGCTGTTGCCCCAGCACCTCTGCACCCTGGCGCTAGGGGCCGCTTTCTGGGCGGTGATTTTGCCCCAAGGGTGACACCAACTTGCTCCCAACCCATGATGGAGAAACTCCGATGTTGATTTTGGCCGATGTATTACCGGGACCGGTGTTAGTGATGGGGGCGACGATTTTGATCGGGGCCGAACTCTTGGTCACCCTCGGAGAAGCGTTACTGCTGTGGTGGATGAAATGGAGTTCCTTCCCTAGGGCCTTATTGGATTCTGTGGTGATGAACATCACTTCGGGATTCCTCGGCACCTTTTTGGGGGTGATGATGGCTATTCCGCTCATTTCCCTGGGGGGTTTGCCGGAGATCTTGAGGGTGCTCATCGCCTTTCTCCCTTACTGGTTCATGACCGTCGCCATTGAGGGCGTGGTGCTGTTGCTGCTCCGCCAAAAACCACCTCGCCAGACCTGGATCACCGTTCTCAAGGTGAATCTGATCAGCTATAGCCTTCTGATCCCGTCACTGTTGTGGTTGCTGTCCCAGGGATGAAATCCTTACTTCTATGGCGATTGGGCCTTGCCCATGGGGTGGCCGATGGGGCTACTGGGTGGCTGATGGGGGACCTGCTGCTGACCCAAGACCCCGTTCAGGGGGCGATCGCCCTATTGCTTTACAACGGTATTGCCTTTGGGGGACAGGCCCTGACGGGGCTAGTGGTAGATCGCACAAACACCGCCCGCTTAGCCGCCTGGGGCGGGTTGGGGCTGCTAGCTTTGGGCTTGGGGGTGGCCCATGGGAGTCCCTGGATGGCAGTCCTTTTGGCCGGATTGGGCTCAGCCTGGTTTCATCCTGGGGCGGGGGCGATCGCAACGCACTGGGCCAAGGGCCAAGCGGCTCCCCTGGGCATTTTTACCGCGCCGGGGGTCTTGGGTTTGGGCCTGGGTTTAGGCTGGGCTTTGACGGATCATGGCAACATCCTCCCAGGGTTGGCCTTGGGTATCGGCTGGATTGGCCTTGGGATCCTGCCACCGTTAGCGGCTTCCCTCAATCGAGAACCCCCAACCTGTGCCCCTCGATCAGGGATGACGGTGTTGCTATTGGGGGCGATTTTTCTGCGATCGGGGCTGTGGTTGGCCCTTCAGGGACGGTATTATCCGCACCTCGGGATGCTCTTAGCCTTGACTGGGGCTGCAGCTGGGGGCAAATGGCTGGGGGGCTATTTGGGAGATTGTTGGGGTTGGCGCAACTGGGCGATCGCAGCCACCCTCGGCGCGATCGCCCTCGGCGTGAGCCCCCATTGGCAACTGCATATCCTGGGGGCGATGTTGCTACAGTCCACCGTGCCGATCACCTGGGCAGCGATTAACAAGACCCTCCCCCCAGATCAAACCGCCACCGCCACCGGCCTGGCCTTAGGGCTTGCCATCGCCTTAAGCGGTATCTGGCTACTGCCAGCCATCAATCTGGCTACCGTCAACTGGTAAGGGGGTCGCGTTGGAAATCAGCTTCCAGCAGCCTCTTTGGGGTGACATGTGCATACTCAAAGCCAGGGAAAGCCGTTAAGTTCCCTCAAAAATACAGGCACTACTGAAATAATCAGATATAAAGCTTATACTTGAGTCTTCATTGTTAATGATTGTGTCAACATTAATACGTTTTATCTAACACCATCCTTTAATCACACCTGAGTTTATATCCCCCATTTAATGATGCCTCGCATATTGGTAATCGATGACGACCCCTCTATTGCAGAGTTAGTTGCAGTCAACTTAGAGATGGCTGGCTACGATGTCAGTCAAGCCGGTGACGGTGTAAAGGGCCAGGCCCTCGCAGTCCAACTGCTGCCCGACCTAATCATGTTGGATCTAATGCTGCCGAGGGTGGATGGGCTTACCGTTTGTCAGCGGATCCGACGCGATAGCCGCACCGCCGATATTCCGGTGTTGATGTTGACCGCATTGGGGCAAACCCAGGATAAGGTGGACGGCTTTAATGCCGGGGCCGATGATTATCTTACGAAGCCCTTTGAGCTAGAGGAGATGCTGGCGCGGGTGCGGGCGCTGTTACGGCGTACCGATCGCATTCCCCAGGCAGCCAAGCACAGTGAAATTTTGAGCTACGGTCCTTTGACCCTGGTGCCTGAGCGGTTTGAGGCGGTTTGGTTTGACGGCACGGTGAAGCTCACCCATTTGGAATTTGAGCTGCTCCATTGTCTACTGCAGCGTCATGGCCAGACGGTCTCTCCCAGTGAGATCCTAAAAGAGGTATGGGGCTATGACCCCAACGACGACATTGAAACCATTCGGGTGCATGTGCGGCACTTACGCACCAAACTAGAGCCCGATCCCCGCCATCCCAAGTTCATTAAGACGGTCTATGGTGCAGGGTACTGCCTGGAGCTGCCCGTCGAGGACCTGTTATCTGCACAGGCTTAAGTTCAGCCGACCCTACGTTATGCCGCACTGACTTAGGTAAGGGATTAGCCTCGCCAAGGCTAACCAACTACGGGGAGATGGAGGCGGGGACCAAAATCAGCTTACCGATGTGTCCCCCTTTTTCCAGGGTGATGTGGGCCTGCCGCACCTCCCCCAGTGAAAATGTTCCTGCCACTGGGAGCTGATAGGTGCTATCGGCCACCCGATTCAGCACGTGGGTATAGGCCGTGGTCGCCATTCCCCCTTCCACCAACTCATTCACCAGCCACCCCCGTAGCGCCGCCCGCTTACGGATCAAAGGGGTAACATCCACCACATCCGGCTGGCCCAGCAGGCCGTAGATCCAGAGGGTGCCCCCTGGAGCCAATAGGCGAATTTCTTGATTCAGAAAGCTCCCCGCCGCCACCGGGTCAAAAATCACATCAAACCCCCGACCAGCGGTGAGTTTCTTGCCCTGCCGCCACCAGCTATCCTGGTCGGTGCAGATTAAATAATCAAAGCAGGCTTCGGGCATAGCCTGGAGTTGTTCTAACTTGGCGGGATTGCGGGTAGTGCCCACGGAGATCGCCCCGCACTGTTTCACCACTTGAGCGGCGGCGATCGCGACGCTGCTACTGGCCGCTGGAATTAACACCCACTGACCCGGCTGGAGGTTTTGTCGCCACACCAAACAGCCCCAAGCGGTCAGGTAGGGTAACCACAGAGCGCCCAAAAGGACATCCTCAATTTGGGGCGGGGCCGGAATGGTGTGGGCGGCGGGCAAAACATAGTGGGATTGATAGGTGCCCTGGCCGGGACCTCGCAGTTTGGGGCCATCTAACGTGAGGATTACCCGCTGACCCACGGTGCGATCTGACACCGCCGTGCCCACCGCCACAATCACCCCGCCCCCTTCTAAACCAGGGGTAAAGGGGGGATTGCCGGAGGTCAAGCGGTATTCACCGCGGCGAGCCATCAGGTCGGCATGGTTCATGCCGATGCTGGTGAGACGCACCACGACTTCCCCGGGTCCCGGCTCTGGGTCTGGCAAGGGGATTACCTGTAGTTGCTCTACCCCGCCAAATTTATTGACCAATACCTGATGCATCGCGTCTCCTCATGTCTTTACCCCATCATTGCCCACGGGTTCAACCAGGGTCTGCAGATACCCTTGCACATGGGTAATGGCCTGATTTAGGAGAACCGGATCGTTGTAAAGCTTGCCCAGCATAATCCCCCCTTCGAGGGTGGCAACCACCACGGTAATCGTCATCTCAATGTCGATATCAGCCCGAAACTCGCCCCGCCTCACCCCCTTTTGCAGCACCTGCCGCAGCAGCGATCGCCAATTGTCCATGGCGGCTCGCACCCGCGATCGCAACACCGGATCGGTATCGTCACTGTCCACCGCTGCATTCAGCATCGGACATCCCCCCGGCACAGGCGGATCATCCATTAAACGGCGGTAAATATCTAAAATGCCAACCATGCGCCGCAACCCATGGCGCTCTTGCCGCAACACCTGACGGTAAAGGCGGGTGACTTGGGCGATCGCATAGTCAAAGGCCGCCAAAGACAATTCATGCTTGCTCTGAAAGTGGTTATAAATGCCGCCTTTTTGTAAGCCCGTCGCCTTCATTAGCTCGGCCATAGACGTGCCGACATAGCCCCGTTGATTAAAGAGCCCTGCGGCTTCTGCCACGATATGTTGCTTGGTCTGTTCTCCCTTGCCCATAAAAAGACCAATTGGTCTTAGAAGCTTATCACAGCCAAACAGAGAGTCTGCGGCAGCTTTCCGCGCTGCCGTAATCCCCACTGGCTGCTCGGTGGATAGGCTTCGCCTACGACAGGCAAGGGATGAGTGGGAAGGCTGCTGAAGCCGTCATGGCTGTAAGAACACCGAGTCGGCAACAAAGCCTAGGGAATTACGTCCGTAACTTTAACGTTCTTTTACATTGCTTTCAGATTTGATGAAGTGTCCGTGAAATCTACTCAGAACAATCACTGGACTTTGGGATAAAACCCTATGCTTTTTGTTAAGGAACGCGTAAGTCCACGGATGCCAGCAAATACAAGGTATTCAGTGACGCGACGTTTGCAGGGTCGAAGGGTGCAGGACGGTGGTTTGCCGTCGCTACTGGAAAGTTCATCACACCGGGAAAAAAATGGTGCTTGGTCAAAGTTTTCAGCGAGCAAAGATTGGGAAATCTCGACAATGGCGGATAGGGTCTCGACTTCAGACCAGGCGGTTTAGGTTTACCTACGTCTTTGCGTCGGGGCATCAGCTTACCGGGACTGTGGAGGGCGATTACTTTTGGAATGCCCCTAATTTAGTCTTTAACCTGCAAGCCCTCAATGCCACTTGTTATAACCCTCAGGGGCACACCTTGTTGACTTTTGAAGAGGTGTACGGGCAGTTTAATCTCGATTTCCCTGGCATTCTCTTCTCGGGCATGAATGCCGCCACGGGTTCTTTCTTTAGCTTTAATTACCGCAGTCGAGAGGCCGACATCTACGATGCCACTGCTGATCACTGGGTAGCAATGGGGTGGAACCCAACTAACTGGTCTGTGACCGAGTTATCGGTACCGGAACGGATGCCTCAAGTCGCTTTGGCCGCTCAACAGCCTGCCTTTGCTTACGCTAGTGCCTAACCAACTCGCCCGAAAGATGGGTGACAAGAGCGCGGGAGCGCGCGGGGGCAAGGGTGCTTCGATCCCGTTACATAACTTGTAACCGGCAACCCACGCCAAAAAACAGTCGTCATACTAGCAGCAACATCCCACGATTCAGGAGGCGACCCTGTGCTGCGTGACGCCCGTGACTATCAGATCTTATTTCTCGGCCTATTCCTCATGTTGGGACTGGCCACCCGTGACTGGACCCTACGACCAGAGGTGGTGGCGATCGCGATCGCCACCAGCCTCGCCGTTCAACTCCTCTGCTCCCTCTGGCTCACCCACCGCTTTTCACTTCCCTTCTCTCCCACTCCCCCCTTACTCTCC
>JAQCKL010000072.1 GCA_027592485.1 Cyanobacteriota bacterium | reverse complement strand
GTAACATCGCTGGTGTTCGGGGCGGAACCCTTGATCAGTGTTCCTAGCTCCCCTTCTCCCGGGCTCCCCTTCTCCCGGGTTCCCCCGCCCCCCAAACCCGTGTCATTGGGGACAAAAAAGCCCGCCGGGAGTAACTGTTCCACCACGGGATGGCGTCCGGCAGTGAGGTTGAGTTCTCGGGTCATCGTAATCTCAGGGCAGCAGTAGCCCTGGTAGATCGCCACCTCTCCGAGCCCCGCCAGCACATCCGCTGCCGCCACTTGGCGCGCCACCTGACGAATCACCGCCGCCTGGTGACCCACCTCCTCCCGCAACTGCTGGAAAATCTCATATTCCAGGGCGTGAATTTGGGCCTGGGTATTGAACACCCTTGCCTCCCGCTCCTTCAGTTCCGGGGTGATATAGCGCTCTTCGTTGGTGAGGGTCTGCTTGCGGATGTAGTCCTCTGGGGCTTGGTCGGATTTGTTGCGGGAAATGCTGATGTAGTAACCAAAGGCCTTGTTAAACCCTACCTTCAAGGTACTAATGCCAGTCCGTTTACGCTCTGCCGGTTCCAGTTGAGCAATCCAATCCTGGTCGCCTTTGACCTGGCTCCGCAACTGGTCTAGATCGGGGTTAATGCCATCGCGAATGAGATTGCCCTCGGTCAGATAGAGGGGGGGGTGCTCGACGAGGTGCGATCGCAACTTATCTCCCAATTTCTCCAAGGCAGGAGGTACCTGCTGTAAAGCCTTGAGATAGGGAGAATCGGCTGACTCCACTAAGGCCGCCAAAATCGGTAGTCGCCCAAAGGAGTCGGCCAGGGCCACCAGGTCTCGGCCATTGGCGGTACCTGATCCGGCCCGCCCCGCCAGCCGTTCTAGGTCATAAATCTGTTTAAGTTGCTGCTGTAGGGCCTGCCGCAATGGCCCCTTTGTAACCAACTCGGTAATCGTGGTTTGGCGCTGCCGAATCACCTCTGGATCCAGCAAGGGTTGTAGCAACCAGCGCCGCAGCGCCCGCCCCCCCATGGCGGTAACGGTGCGATCTAAGGCCCAGAGCAAGGAGCCGTTGTAGGTGCCATCCCGACAGGTTTGGGTGATTTCTAGATTGCGGCGAGTCTGGTGATCGAGCACCAAAAAGTCCGTCAGCACATAGGTCGAGAGGGGCTGGAGGGGCACCTGGGTGTCCTTTTGGGTGGCTTCTAGATATTGCAGCAGCCCCCCAGCGGCCCGTACGGCCAGGGGCAGGTGGTCGCAGCCCACCCCTTCTAGGGACCGCAACCGAAACACCTGCAGGAGCCGCTGCCGGGCCTCGGCTTGGTTAAAGGCCCCCTGGGTACGTAGGGTGTAGCAAAACTGTCGGGGCAGGCAATCGGGCAATTGATCCGACCGCTCTCCCGGACGCAACATGGTCTGCAAATCGGGGGCGGCGGTGGGCAACAAGATTTCTGCGGGCTGTAGCCGCATGAGTTCCTGGGCTAACTGCTCTAAATCACTGGATTGGGTGGTCCAAAACTCCCCGGTGGAGACATCGGCATAGGCCAGTCCCCAGTGGTGGTTAGCGATCACCACCGCCGCCAAGAAATTATTCTGGCGGGCGCTGAGCATCCCCTCTTCGAGGATGGTGCCGGGGGTAATCACCCGCGTTACTTCCCGCTTCACCAGCCCCTGGGCCAGGGCCGGATCTTCCACTTGGTCACAGATGGCGATCGCGTAACCCTTTTCCACCAGTTGGGTGCAGTAGCGCTCTAGGGCATGGTGGGGAATACCCGCCATTGGCACCTTCCCGACCGCTTTCCCCGCATCCTTGCTAGTCAGCACCAGCTCTAGGGCGCGGGCAATGGTGATGCTGTCTTCAAAAAAGGTTTCAAAAAAGTCCCCCACCCGATAGAGCAGCAAAGCATGGGGATACTCCGCTTTGACCGCCACAAAGTGGGCCATCATCGGAGTCAGGTCAGCGGCATTGACCTCCCGATGGTGGCTATAGCGCACGGTATGTTTGGCCAGCCGCTCGGGCAGACCATGGGAAGCGGCGGCATCGGCAGAGGCGGTCATAACCCTAGAGGTGTAAAGGCGTTCTTATTGTAGGACCGCTCTTTCGACTCCAGAGCATCCTTACGGACGGGGTTTAGAATTGGGTTTTTCAATGGGGGTGAAGCCGGTAAGGCGCTAGGGTTTGATACACAATCTAGGGACACGAACCAACAACCGTTAAGGTTCATTGAGGCCACCCCAAGCACTGTAACGACCGTGATACCTTCGAACATGAAGATTGCATTCTGTAACGGAGATAACCTGCGTGCTGTCATCCCCTGAGAATTCCGCTCCAGCGATCGCCGAGACCCGGGAAGCCTGTAGCGACTACGTAGCTCATTTGCAGCTCCACATGACCCTACAAGCCCGCAATTTGCTCCCTTCTCTAAGTAAGAAGAGCGATCGCCGCCAAACCTTGCTCCATGAGACCCAAGCTGACTTTGAGAAAATGGTTTCCCGCCAGGGCTTCTAAAAACGGCTAAACATTTTCTTGAAAAGCGGAGGAGTGCTAGGCGCTGCTCCGCTTTTGATATGGAGTCGTCAAAAAAGGGTTGTCGGCGGGCGAATCTTCCCTTTAGGGTAGAGACTAGCCATTGACTGATTACATCAACCAGGAGATCCACCCCTGTGGCTGTGCGCGTTCGTCATCATGTGAATCCCCTCAGCAATAAGTACCAAGGCACGGTAGAGCCACCGCCTTGGCCCCAAACGTATGCACGCCCCCACCAACCGCTACACCTCGATATCGGGTCGGCTAAGGGCTATTTTTTAGAAACGATGGCCGGCCAATGCCCCGACTGGAATTTTCTCGGGGTCGAGATTCGCCAACCCCTGGTAGAGGACTGTTTAAAGCGACGAGACCACAATCAGCAGGAAAACCTCCATTTCATTTTCTGTAATGCCAACACCGCCCTCAAAGATGTCTTGAATAGCCTCCCGGATGGACAATTGCAGCGGGCGAGCATTCAGTTCCCGGATCCCTGGTTTAAGAAGCGCCACCAGAAGCGACGGGTGGTGCAGTCTGAATTGGTGGCCTTGCTAGCGGAGACCTTACCTCAGGGGGGTGAGGTCGTCTTGCAATCCGATGTGTTGGATGTTGCAGAGGCGATGGTGGACTGTTTTGGGGAAGACCCTCGGTTTTACCGCACTAGCGATCGCTGGCTACCCGAGAGTCCGTTTCCAGCTCAAACGGAGCGGGAAGAACTGACCCTAGGGAATGGGTTGCCGGTGTATCGAGCCATTTTTCAGCGCTGTTAACACCACAAAATATCCATGCTGACCTTTGAGAAATCCAGTGTGATCGATGCCCCGGTTGAGGTGGTTTGGGCATTCCATGAGCGGCTCGATATCCTCGACCTATTGACCCCGCCCTGGCAGCCAGTACAGGTGGTGCGGCGCGAAGGGGGCTTGGGGGTGGGGGCCGTTACCGAATTCCGGATCTGGCTGGGACCCATTCCCGTGAAATGGTTGGCCCGTCACATTGAGTGCGAACCCTACCGACTATTTTGCGATCGCCAGGAAGAAGGCCCCCTAGAGTATTGGATTCATCGTCATCAGTTTGAGTCTTTGGGCGATACGACCCGCCTTACCGATGCGATTGAGTTTGCCTTGCCGGGGGGAGAAGCCGTTGAGGCTTTGATGGGGGGATTTGTGGGCGATCGCTTGCGGGACATGTTTAATTATCGACACCACATCACCCAAGATATGTGTATCGCAACAGTCAATAATGGCGATGCTTAGGGGCAAAAATATGGCCCGTCGTCGGCTTTTTTTATGGTTGAAAATACTGGATTAATTGCCTGCATGAGGTGTTTAATGTAGCTCGCTTTCCCTGGGGATTCAAGATTCATTCTGCCTTGTTAATATCTGGCTGACTAGAGATAACGGTTTTCTCTAAATCACCGATAGAATCGACGTCACTTTCTTGACTCAAGTGATAGTAAATCGCACGGGTCTGAAAGCCGAAAATGATTTGGTCCTCATTTTCAAGATCATGGGCTTTGACCCGACGACCATTGACGAATATGCCGTTAGTGCTCGGTCTTTCATCTAAATCACCATCTATGATGCGGTAATACCCTGAGTCCAACCCTAGGGACGAGAGTTGAACCAAGGTGGCATGGTGGCGAGAGGCGAATTCAGACCACAGGCAAATATTGCATTTAGGGTCTCTACCTATAGAGTAGACAAACTTATCAAGTTCGATTTTTCGGCGGCCAAGGCTATCTTCGATAATTAAGAGATGCCTTTCCCCTAGGTGCAGAGGAACCTCTGCCTTTTCCAGACCCGAATCCACTTCTCTGAAGGCCCCTTTACTTTGGCTCATGTGGGTTACTCCACAGAAAGGAATTGATTCGATATCAATCTAGCTCAATCATGATACTGCCCTGAGTCCTTGGCTTTAAGGGAATAGGACATGAAACCGTCGGTCATGGCGGATTTACCCTCCGAGAACCGATGACGTCAGATGAAGCGGCACAACGTCTAACGCCGATATGGCCCTGGCCATTTTGCTTAGGTGCCATACCAGCGGTTCCAGATTCGACACAGCTACCTCCCAGCACCGCACCACTCGGTCTAAGAGGCTGTTTCAAAAGGGGGTAGGCCGGTATTGGATACGACTGTAGGCAGTCAGTACATCGGTTGTATCCCTGATGTTGCCGTTGCTCGTTCTGGGTCGTTCCTGTATTCGAATTAACGGTAAAAGGCTTTTTAAATAGCCTCTAAATGGCGACAGCGAGAGCTGGGGTGATCGGCACCAGCCCTATCGCCCACCAGACATAACCCTTGATGGCCCTTGAAAAATATTGCTGTTCCTTCGGATCACGCCTTTTGTCGCCTTGACCCAAACTCTGCCGGTAGCATAGGGCAGACCAAAAACCATTGCGGGGACAATTTGTGGCACGAGTCCGGCTCGATAACATTACCCAGCAATTCGGCAAAACCATTGCCGTCCAAGATATTAGCTTCGAGGTGCCCGATGGTGAGTTTTGGGTCCTGGTTGGTCCCTCCGGCTGCGGCAAATCCACCTTGCTGCGCACCATTGCTGGCTTGGAACCGATTACCGCTGGGGATCTATATATTGGCGAGCAGCGCGTCAACGGCCTCACCGCCCGCCAGCGAGACGTGGCCATGGTGTTTCAAAACTATGCCCTCTACCCCCACATGACCGTCGCCCAAAACCTGGCCTTTGGGCTAAAAATGCGCCAAGTTCCCAAGGATGAGCAGCAACAGCAAATCCAGCAGGTGGCCCGGTCCCTGGATATTGAACATTTGCTGGATCGCAAACCAAGGCAACTGTCCGGAGGCCAACAGCAACGGGTGGCTCTGGGGCGGGCGATCGCCCGTCAGCCCCAACTCTTTCTCCTCGATGAGCCCCTCTCTAATTTGGACGCCCAACTGCGGGATGACACCCGAGCCGAGCTGAAGCAACTCCACCAACGCTTCGGCATTACCACCCTGTATGTCACCCATGACCAAGTCGAGGCCATGACCCTGGGCGATCGCATCGTCATGCTCGACCAGGGTCGCATTCAACAAATCGGTACGCCCCACGACCTTTACCATCACCCCATCAACCAACGGGTCGCCACCTTCATTGGCAATCCCCCCATGAACGTTCTGGCGGCTACCTTTACTGAGGCGGGACTAAAAGTGGCAGACCAGCACCTGCCTGTCCCCCCAGCCATCCGCCAGCAGCTTGACCTCTACCCCAACCAAATGGTCAACCTCGGCATCCGTCCCGAAAAAATCAGCACCAGCAGGCTCCCAGGGCCGAGTAGCCTGGCCCTTACCGTGACCGTGGTAGAACCTTTGGGCCGTGAAACCTTGGTGCGCGGAACAGTGGCGACTCAGGCCACCACTAGCCAGCCAGATCAAACCCTTACCTGTATTGTCGAAACACCTCCCACCCCTGGAGAGACCCTTTGGCTAGATCTAGACCTGCGCTATTGGTTTATCTTCGATCCCGCTTCTGGTGCCCGCCGCTATCCTCAGATCTCCCGAGCCTGATGTCCTTGGCTGCCTTTTACTCTTGCGTCCCAGGAGAACCCTCAATGCCCGATTGGTGCTCACACTGAAATCCCTGGGCTTGCCATTGGGCCATATCCACCGCCGCTAAGGGCGTCACATCGGGGCAAGGTGGAGCATAGATTTGGCTGAGCATGGCCCAGCCGAGTCCTCGGGCAACATCTAACAGCGTTTTGAGCCTGGATTCTTGATTGCCAGGGACACCCTGCTCCGCCACCAAGTCCATATCCACCCAAATCCCATGGCTACCCAATATGACTCGGGCTAGCCATCCGGCCCGAGGTCCGTGGCTGGGGGAGGTAACCACCTGCACCCGCCGAATTCCCCACGCCTGCAGCAGGGGCAAGCTATAGCGAAAATTATCAAAGGTGGAGTTGGCACAATTCTCTAGCCAGGTGTTATCCAGATCGGCCTGAATCTTTTGGAATAGCAGATAGATACAGGGGGCCTCAGACCCCCGTGAGATCACAATAGGACCCGCAAATCCTTGTGACCGCCGATCAGCGATATAAATCTCTCGCCGGATACTCCCCCCCAACATCACAATTGCCTCAGGGGAGCGGTTGCTCCCTTGGGCTAGGTGAGTAGCGGTCACGGTCCCCCACATCACCACCAGGGCCAGCAACACCCAACTCATCACTTGTCCAATCCGTCGCCGCCCCATCACGCCATTGGTCCTCTTCTCTATATCCATATGGCCACTGCTATAGCGATAGCATGCCCCCACCCTTCTGTTGGCGACCCTAAAAGGGTCAAGCTTCAGCAACTTTTCCCCATGGACTGGGTCTACATAGACTGGATCTACACAGATCATCCAGACGGTTCTAGTGGGAAGATTTTCCGAGTTCACAACCCAGGTTGGGAGTGGGCGTTGTTAGCGATCTTGGCTAAACTTGGGGCAGGGTTTCTGCCTGCAGATTTTCTACCTATAGTGGCGACGGATCGCTTCTTATCCCACCGTCTGGTTTGAGCCCCATAGTTTGCCCTATTCATCCTGATATCCGGTTGTCCATGGCCCATTCCTCCCTTCGTATCCATCGGTCCCCGATCGCTTTGATTGGTAGTGCGATCGCCACCGCCTTAGTCACAACATTGCTGCCGATTGCACCGGCCCATGGAGAATTTGAAGATAGCCCGAAGGTGGTCTTGGATGAGGCTTGGCAGATTGTTGATCGTGAATATGTCGATGACACCTTCAACCAAGTGGATTGGGATGCGGCTCGGCAGCGCCTCTTAGGCCAGGAGTATAGCTCCCGAGAGGCTGCCTATCGCGCCCTAGAGCAGGAGTTACGGCAGCTCAATGATCCCTATACGCGCTTCCTCGACCCTCAGCAATATTCAGAACTGACCGACCAAACCGCCGGGGAAGTCTCTGGGGTCGGGCTACAACTGCACCGCGATCCCGAGACCCGGGCCATGATCGTCACAGAGGTGATCGCCGATTCTCCTGCGTCCCGCAGCGGCTTGCGGGCTGGCGATCGCATCGTCCTGGTAGACGGTCAGTCCACAGACCGGCTAAGCATTAGTGGGGTTTCCCAATTGCTCAGGGGGGCCGAGAATAGCCAGGTTACCGTCACCTTTTCCCGGAGCGACAGCCAGCCACGCACCGTGATCTTGACCCGAGCCCGCATTGACCTGCCCACCGTTAATTTTGCGGTGCGGGAAACCAGTAATTATCGCATTGGTTATATTCGCCTAGCCGAATTCAATGCCCACGCTACGGCAGAAATGGCCTCGGCCATCAATAGCCTCACCGCCGAAGGGGTAGACGGTTTTGTGCTGGATCTTCGGGGGAATCCGGGAGGACTGCTCTCCGCCAGTATTGAAATTAGTCGTCTGTGGCTGCAGCGGGGGCCCATCGTGCTCACCCAAGATCGCACCGGTGAATCGGAGCAAATTAGTGCAAATCGCACGTCTCTGACCGACTTGCCCCTAGCTGTACTGGTCAACAACCGTTCTGCTAGCTCCAGTGAAATTGTCACCGGTGCCCTTCAAGACAATGAACGGGCCATAGTGGTTGGCACGACCACCTATGGTAAGGCTTTGGTTCAGTCCCTCTATGGTCTAGCGGATGGTTCGGGTTTGGCGGTGACCATTGCCCACTACTACACCCCTGACGGCACGGATATCAGCCATCGCGGCATCACCCCCGATGTGAATGTGTCCATTAGTAGCCGCGATCAGCAAACCCTAAACAACGATGCCAGACTTTTAGCCACCACGTCGGATGTCCAGTGGCTTCAGGCGATTAATGCCCTAGAGCCGATCATCATTGCCTATCAAACACCCCATCAGAGCCCACCGCAACTGGGCCTTTCCCCTGCAGAGTAGCGGCATCAAGGTCATTGGGGACAATCCCTTGGCGTTACTGTGATCAGCCCATGCTCAGTCATATCCAGACATCAGTACACTGGTTGCTGGGTATTGTTGTAGCGGCTTAACCCAAGGGATATCCGCTTTGGGAGGGTTTGAGTGCTTAACCTTAGGGTCCGATACCCATGACCGATAATGGCGAAGGAGCCGCAATTGACAATGGCTGACCCAATTGAGGTGCAGGTGAATGGCGAATCGAAAAACTGTCCGCCCCAGACCTGCTTGCCGGTTTTCTTGGAAAGCCTAGGTCTCAATCCCCGCCTAGTGGCGGTGGAGTACAACGGTGAGATTCTGCACCGTCAGTTTTGGCCAGAGACCGTTATGGAGGGCGGCGATCGCCTAGAAATCGTCACGATTGTGGGTGGGGGTTAATCGCCTTCACCTGATGCCTGGGATCGGGAATTCATCCAATGCCGCTTGAGCGACTGCACAAATCGCCAGAGCCCACTCAGCATCCCTAGGACAGCATCTTCTAGCCACCGCATCGCGCCATCAAGCCACTTCCCCATTACTCTAAGGGGTGATTCCACATAGCCAATGACAGTTGCTTTTACCTCAATTAGAGTGGTTTGCAAAGGAGACTGGGCAGCAGACTCAGGGGCGATTAGCCGCCGCCAGTCATCCCAAGCGCTGTCCTGTCCCTGCAGCAATCCATCCATGGAACAGAATGACGCGGGTGCGGTCATGGGCCCCAGCCCCTGAGATTGCAGCAGCATGGAGGATGGCCATTGAGGCGGCGACGTAACGGATGGGGTAGGTAAAGCCAGGGGACGATCGCCCCGTATCCAGGGGATAACCGCGTTGATGCCCCGCCTAATTACCCTAAGGACAGTAATAACCCAGCGCTCCAGGCCTGGAATCAGCACCATGGCAAAGGAGGAGGAGGGCAAAGCCAACCCATCCTTGTCATCACTGATTTCATCGGTGTTGAAAGATAGCCGCCCACCGGGCTCGGCAAAACCCCCCAATCGTCGATTGGCAAGGTCAGTGCCAAAGAAGTGAGCGATGGCAGCCTGGATCCAGACCCAGATGCTACGGGGCATGGAAGCATCGGCTTTCTGAGGCGATTGCCGACAATGAATATACCGCTGTCGGTTGGTGTTGAGGAACGAGACCCAACAGGCCACGGGACGTAACCCTCTCAGCGCAGCGGTAAGTTGAGAGGGCATCGCTGACAAAGCAGATATGCGATCGGAGCCGCTGTCAAGGCGCTGCACCGGTTGCTTGCCTTGCCCCAATGCTTGAACAGAGTGAGATAACTTAAAACCCTCGACCTGTTTTGTGAAGAACTGCTGGAGCGATCGCCCTGCAGCTTTCAAGAACCGGCCTATTTTTAGCTGGGGCTGTTGCTGAGGTGCCTCCCCCAAAGCAGCCTCTTGCCCTTGTCTGCAGCCCTGCCCTAAGGATTGCCCCAGCCCTCTGAGGGGATATAACAGGGCTTCCATGGTCCAAGTTGCCTGCAGTCGAGCCCACCGCCACATTTGTCCGGCCCGATCTTGCCAGCGTTGGGTTTGGCGAACCCAAAACGTGAGTAGGCGACTCTGGAAGGGCATTAGCTTCGGCCCCGTTAGGCTATCAATGCCCTATTATCGCTCGTTTTGCCCAACTAGGACTCCGGTGAGGTCACAAGGTCCGCCGACCCACCGAGCCCCTGAATCATGATCAATATCCCCGCTGGGTCTTCGCTGGCTCGACGCTGGCTCGACGCTGGCTCGACCCAGTCTACGAGCTGTCTACGAGCTGCCTCAGGATCAGAATTGTGTCTCCGAGGCTGGCCACGACTACATCGGTTTTAGAGGCTGTTTGAAAAGTCTTGTCCCGTTAATTCGAATACAGGAACGACCCCGAACAAGCAACGGCAGCATCAGGGATACAACCGATGTACTGACTGCCTACAGTCGTATTCAATACCGGCCTACCCCCTTTGCAAACAGCCTCTTAGTGTTATCATCCGCCGGAATATCTTCGGAAGGGGTTTTACCCACGGTTAGCGCGTGGTTATTTAAAACCCTGGCATCGATTTCCTTGATCCCCCTAACAAATACGCTTTAATACGGATGGGTTTTGCCGTATTAATCCTTATATTTAAAGATATGGCAAGGATTTAATCGAAATCGTTAAGGGTTAAAAACCCAGGCAAAAGTAGGGATGCTATCGCAGCCGCCAGCCCTTCTAGGACAAGGCTGAGAGCCGCTTTGCACATCAGCAAAGTGGCAGCAAATACTTGGTGTTATAAGCAAAGTGGCCCAAGCTATTGACATCTATTTCCCAGGGATTAGCAGGATTAGAACGCCCCGATTAAATCTGTTTGCCTTCATTGTCTGTTGTTCCAGTGTGCCCTATGGAAATTGCTGAACCCCTCCAAACAAAATCGATTGTTGAGCAAATTCTTTCGACGCGTCGCATTAGCCGTCAAGATCAGCAGCGGCTGATGCATTTGTTTTCCCAAAATAGTCTTTCCTCCTCTGACAAGGTGACCATTGACCGGGTCTACGAGGCATTAAGTCAGGGGCTATTGCGGGTAATTGACTAAGGAAATTGGCGACGGCGTTGGGTGAGGGTAAAGGTCCCTAGGGCGATCGCCATCCCCATCAGACTGCCTGGTTCCGGTACCGTCGCACTTGCCTTCGGTTCCTCGGTTTCAGGGCGCGGGGCGATCGCCATCAGCTCTCCCCGAAAGCCTAAGCCATCGTTAATACATTCGGCCAACACATGGGCGACAAAGTCTCCTGCTGGGAACAGGGAACTATCGACCCGGAAGCCATAGGTCAAGCTGCCGGTTTGGCCCAGGGCAGCGCCAAAGCCAAAGTCTGCCGCAAAGCCAACGGTACTAAAGTCATCAATAAAGGTGACATCTCCCAAAAAGGTGCCTGCGGCAATTTCATTTTGAGGGAGGTCCGTATGACTCAGGTAGGAGCCATCTAGGGGAATTGCCCCTAAAGAAGGGTTTCCGTTGACCCCATTGACCCGATCCGCATAGGACTGGAAGGATTCAAAGCCGTTGTTGGTTTGGACCACACTCTTGGTTGCTGCCACCTGGTAAACCCCTAGGGCCACGCTGGAATCATTGGCGGTATCGAAGCGAACGCCATAGATGGATCCCGCTGCTAGGGCTTCTGCAAAGGTGAGATTCAGTGCCGGATCGGAGAAATCAAAGAACATATCCCCCCAGGCGATGCTGCCTCCCACCACTGAGGTGTCGGCAAAACCACCGATTGGCAGGTTGGTGTTGAGCCCCACGAATAAGTCATTACCCTGCTGGACATAGCCAATGCCGTATAGCTCAAAGGCTCCCCCGCCAATGACTGGGCCGGTTACCCCATCGGTAAAGCTATCCGCTGTGTAGTTGATCGTGGCCGCTGGGGCTGGGCTCATGCCCACTAGCAGGGATGTCGCGACTCCGATGCTGCCAATCCCTAGCCTGAGCCAAAGAGGGGCGGCGGTGCGCGTTGGGGTGAATGCTTTCAGGATTGAGGTCATGGTGATGGCGGTGTTAGGGGACAAGACTAGAGGGGGTTTGACAACCGCTGATAGCGGCTGCCGGGCAGTTGGGTGACAAACCCCAGCAGCTCTAACTGGGTGAGGGCGCTGAGTAGATCGCCGATAGAGAGGTGGGGCATTTGGGCGGAGATCGCATCCAGCGCCATGGACTCCGTGGGGATACCTTGCAAGACCCCTTGCAGTTGGGGGGACAAATCGGCAGGCACCGCTTCGGGTTCTGGCGCAGCCGATCCGGACTCGGCAGAACCGGCAGAACCGGCGGCGGGGGTGATTGCGGCGGCGACGGGCAATGCTCCCAAAGCCTTCACCAAGGTGTCTTCCCCCAGAATCAGTTGTGCCCCTTGTTCCATTAGTTTGAGGCACCCCAGAGATTGGGGATTATCTAAAGAACCGGGCAAGGCATAGACCTCGCGGCCATAGTCATTGGCTAGGCGGGCGGTAATCAAGGCCCCGGATTTGACGGGCGCTTCGGTGACGGCGATCGCTCGACTCAGACCGGCAATGATCCGGTTGCGACGGGGGAAATGGGCGCGATCGGGG
>JAQCKL010000071.1 GCA_027592485.1 Cyanobacteriota bacterium | reverse complement strand
AAAGATAGAAAGGTTGCCCCAAGGGAAGTCCCTCTGTCAGAGGAGTCTTCCCCAGTGAGGGCGTGGTAAGCAAAGGTTGAATACTGTATGAAAGTTGGCGATCTCGTTCGGATTAAGGATGCCGTTATCTTCTACCACCATCCTTTACATCGCAATGAAGCCTTTGATGCCAAAGGCTTAGAAGGCAAAATTGTGAACATCCTCTCTGACTGGAACGGTCGCCCCATCAGTGCCAATTTTCCAGTGCATGTGGAGTTTGCGGTCGAAGGGGCAAAGCGACCGTTCCGAGCGCACTTCCAAGACCACGAGCTAGAACTGCTGTAGCCCTTGGATGGCCTAGCCATTACCGCTATGGGCCAGGTCAGGCAGCATCTTCATTCCTCTAGGGACGCTGCCTTGGGAACCACTTGAGGAGTTGTGGTTCCGCTCGCATCTGTTCTAGATCGACTTGATGATCATGGGCGATCGCTGCATACCAATCGTAATAGCGATGCAATGCCTCCCGATACCTCACTTCTGTTGTGAGCGCTTGGGCCATTTGATGTAAAACAAAAATCTCACTGCCGTCCTGTATCGGGTGCGAAGCGTAGTGGTTAAGTCCTAGCTCTGGCTGCCATTCAAAGATGTTATGCATGGGAGAGGAGCAGTTTACGCGCAAGAATAACGCTACGGTACAATGCCCCCGCTGACTGCTCTGCTTGAACTTTAAGGGAAAGATTCCTATGCGCCCGAGCGATCTGCCTAGTGAAACGGGATGTCTAAACTCCCCTCGCCGGGGTAGAGCGGTCATGGCGACGCCTATTTGCCAAGCTTACCGGTCATGGCGATCATGATTATTTTCAATGGAAATAAATATTTTCATAAGCAATTCATGATTCTCCGGATTCCATACCAGAAATTTATTGTGAGTTAGATCACCAGGGATCTGCGCCTGAAACCATTGATTTTCCTGACATCATTAGATTACGGAAAGATTGAAGTAATTCCTATGTACTAATGCCGATCTGTGGGTTACTTGCCATTGACAAAACGTAGAGGCCGGTGGAGGAGGTGGTTGCTCCCTAGTTAAAAGGACTACAATTGGGGAGCGATGCAAAAAGCGGGATCCAAGGTTCAATCCATTGAACGCTTTGAAGCCAGCGGTCTACACTACCAAGAGTTTTTAGCCTACTTACGATAGTTCTTGCTGGGACGATAGCCATTTCTACAGTGAGTGGATGGTTTTTCTGACTTCGAAATGCCGGAGTTCAGCAGTTCAACCTGATGGGTTGTGGAGATATCAGGCTAAAAGCACAACGATTAGTCAGTTACGAAGGAGCACGAGGAACGCGGTATGACTCAAGCTAATGAACTACTCAGCACCATTAAGCCAGCAGAGGGAATCGATCTTTTAATTGAAGATGACAATAACAATGCTGATGATGATAGTTCTGTAGAAGCAGCCGCCCCTGCAAAGGAAACGACTAAAAGTAAAACCGCACGGCGTCGCGGCCCGGCCAAGAAAAAGCACTACACCGAAGATTCGATCCGCCTCTATCTTCAGGAAATCGGTCGAATTCGTCTATTGCGGGCTGAGGAAGAGATTGAGCTAGCCCGTAAGATTGCGGATTTATTGGAGCTAGAGCGGATTCGTGACCAGCTTGAGGAAGATCTCGATCACGAACCCAAGGATGCAGAATGGGCGGAAGCTGTTGATATGCCGCTCCCCGCATTTCAGCGTCGCTTGCACCTAGGCCGTCGGGCTAAGGACAAAATGGTGCAGTCTAACCTGCGCCTAGTGGTGTCCATTGCCAAGAAGTACATGAATCGTGGTCTATCCTTCCAGGATTTGATCCAAGAAGGTAGCCTTGGCCTGATTCGGGCCGCAGAAAAGTTTGACCATGAGAAGGGCTATAAGTTCTCAACCTACGCCACCTGGTGGATTCGTCAGGCCATTACGCGGGCGATCGCCGATCAATCCCGGACGATTCGCCTGCCTGTACACCTGTACGAGACCATCTCTCGGATCAAGAAAACCACGAAACTCCTTTCCCAAGAGCTAGGTCGTAAGCCGACCGAAGAAGAAATCGCCACTCGGATGGAAATGACCATCGAGAAGCTGCGATTTATTGCCAAGTCTGCACAGCTACCGATCTCCCTGGAAACGCCAATTGGTAAAGAAGAGGATTCTCGCCTCGGCGACTTCATTGAGTCCGATGGAGAGACCCCTGAAGATGAAGTCTCTAAGAGCCTCCTGCGGGAAGATTTAGAAGGCGTACTAGGCACCCTCAGTGCCCGTGAGCGCGATGTCTTGCGGTTACGCTACGGCCTTGATGATGGCCGCATGAAGACCCTGGAAGAAATCGGCCAGATTTTCAACGTCACCCGCGAGCGCATTCGTCAGATCGAAGCAAAAGCACTGCGTAAGTTACGCCACCCCAACCGCAACAGCATCTTGAAAGAGTACATCCGGTAGTTGGTGCTGACTTAGCGATTGGCTATGGATAAAACGCTCTGGTGGCAACCACCAGAGCGTTTTGCTTGGAAGCGTCGAGCGCAACGATCAGACCCCGATCAATCAGATCCCGATCAATGCCAGGTTGCGCCAATTCCAGAGTAGACAAATGTATTAGTCGAGAGTACACTTGTTCTGATTGAGTACACTTCGGGATTACGGTCATGGAACCCCTTACTGAGGCCCAACAAGAGTTGTACGACTGGCTGGTGGACTACATTCGTGATAACCAACATTCCCCCTCCATTCGGCAAATGATGAAAGCGATGGGGTTGAAGTCGCCAGCGCCCATTCAAAGCCGCCTCGATCATTTACGGAAGAAAGGCTACATCGACTGGAGCGAAGGCAAAGCACGCACCATTCGTATCCTCCAAGATATCCACGGCATCCCCGTTTACGGAGCCATTGCCGCCGGTTATGTGAGTGAAGTCTATACCGATGAGGTGACGCGGTTAGACCTGGCTGGGTTGCCGATTAAATCAGGGGACTATGCCCTGAAAGTCAATGGTGACAGCATGATTGGTGCCATGATCCAGGATGGCGACATGGTGATTATGAGGCCGGTTCACGATCCCCAGAGTATTCGGGAAGGCACCATCGTTGCAGCTCGGATTGAACGTGGCGAAACCACCCTCAAATACTTCCATCGCCAAGGCAATCAAGTCCAACTGAAGCCCGCAAATCAGGATTATCCTGTACAAGAATTTCTGGCCAGCCAAGTCGACATTCAAGGGCGGCTGGTGGCCGTATGGCGTGATTCTTTTGACTAAATACCCGCCAACGTTAGAGGCTGGAATTTAGCCTCTTGATGTCAGTATGTCGCTAAACATCACCATCATGGGCCAGGGCTCATACAGAGTAATACACTAATTCAGG
Organism: Cyanobacteriota bacterium; assembly: GCA_027592485.1. GTDB lineage: Bacteria > Cyanobacteriota > Cyanobacteriia > Phormidesmidales > Phormidesmidaceae > PCC-6406. The sequence goes on along the minus strand of JAQCKL010000071.1, from coordinate 9,152 downwards.
TGTTGAAGACCTATACAACCTACGGCGGAGAGTCCTTATACCCCGTTAGGCGTGTTGTGGGTTCCTATGAGGCTCCATGAAGTTGCGTACGTTTTTTTCGGGACTAGCCGTTGTGGCAGGGGTGCTGCTACTAGTAGGGTTGTTGGGATTTTGGGGACTGACGGCCCAGAATCCTCAGGCGCTGTTGACACGAGGTGGACCGTCCGCTCCGAGTGCGGCCCAATTTGTCCCCCGTCAGTCACCCCTGATGGTTTCGTTATTAACCCGTCCTGATCGTCTGTGGGGTTTGCGACAGCTGAGGAGTGCGCCACAATATCGATCTCAATCTCGCCAGACATGGCAAGCATTCAAAAGTTGGGTATCTGCGACGAGTGGCTTGGACTATGACCAGGATTTACGCCCCTGGTTGGGCGATGAAGTCACCTTTGCCGTTACGTCTGCAGACTTAGATCATGTCGCTGCCAATGGCCAGCAGCCGGGTTATCTTTTGGTTCTGACCAGTCGCCAAGGTTTGCAGGCTCGGGAATCTGCTCATCTCTTTTGGCAGCAGCAGGTGATTGCTGGAGAGGAGCTGATCTTTGAGCCGATCGCAGGAACCACCTTAATTTACAATCGGCTTTCTAATGAAGCTAAGGGGCCTACCAATGCCGCCCATCGTCGTCAGTTTGCTTCAACAGTCGTGGGCGATCGCTATGTCCTGTTAGCCAATGATCCGCAAGTGGTGCGCCAGGCGATCGCGGCCTTCCAGGCCCCTGATATTAGCTTGGCCCAGGATCCCCTGTATCAAGGTTTAGTGAAGCAGTTGCCGCCTGGCCGCATTGCCTGGTCTTACAGCAACCTAGATAAAACTTTGGATTGGCTAGGATTAAACACCCATGGGCAAACCTGGCAAACTTCACAGCTGGCTCAAAAGGTATTTTTATCTTGGCGACTAACGTCAGAGGGGATTAGCGCTGATACTGCCCTGGTTGCGGCTCCAGGCAGTGAGTTCACCCCCTACCTGGCCGCGCTCAATCAGCCGGTAGCCGCCATGGATTGGTTGCCATCCGAAAGTGTTTTTGCGGCTGGGAGCAATAACCTTAACACCCTTTGGCAAACCTTCTCTGAAGGCATCGGACGTTATGAACTGGTTCAGAGTGCCATTCAACCGATGGTCACGGCTTTATCCCTAGGCACGAATGGGGATGCCCACACCGTTCCTGAGTTATGGACCAGGGGCGAGGGAGACTATGCGGTGGGGCTCCTACCCGGTCAACTGCCTGCATGGGTTTTTGTCGCTAAGTCATCCACCGCCATCACAGCAGAGCCCGAACGTCTTGATCAACAAGCACAACAATATGGCTTTGGGGTTGCCCAAGTGAAACTGGAGGATCATTGGGTCACCGCTTGGACCCGTCTGTCTGTGGCCTCTAAGGGCTTGGGTAGCCTGCCACAGATCAAAACCGATGTTGTTGCTGTGCACACCCAGATTGACGCCTACGATGTTTTTGCGACCTCTCTAGAGGCCTTACAAAGGGTTCTAGAGAGGTCGCAGCACCGTGGAACGGGAGATCGTCAAAACTTTCAAGCCGTATTGAAAACATCGGAGTACCCCAATGCGGGTCTCTTATATCTCGATTGGCCCCAGATAACGCCCTTGCTAGAACAACAATGGCCGTGGGTAAAAGTTTTGGAGGAGATTAGTCAGCCCCTGACAGCTCATATCCGCGCTATTGTTCTCAGCCCTCATGGGGGTGACCGTTCAATTCGCCGAGGCGAACTCACTTTTGTCTTGATGGAGTAGTAAATTTCCCTGTTGTGTTCGTCCTGAAAACGTCAATATTTGATGGCTAGCAGGGTACGCTTCAAATAGCTAAGATCATGGTGATGGCGTGGCAATATGGCCAGGACACGACCTTGATCAGCCTTTGATTTACTGAGGATATTATGGATTCACGGGTCAAGATCATTGAGCCGGTCGGTATTCTTGACAGCACTCAAGCAGATTCATTTCGGCAACAGGTGGACGATGCTCTGGCTGACGGTGCAGAAAAGTTGTTGATCGACCTCACTCATATTTCTTTTGTGGATAGCTCTGGCCTTGGGGCCTTAGTGATGGTGCTGAAGAAGGTTCGCGCTGCTCAGAAAGAAATGTTTGTATGTTCTATCAATGACCAAGTCAGAATGCTATTTGAGCTCACCAGTATGGATAGAGTTTTTGAGGTTCTGCCGGATCGGAGCGCCTTTACGGCTAAGTATGCAGAAGCTTTTTAGGTGACAGCCACTTCACGGACACCTCATATCATAACGGTCCCAGGCTTTGGGCGATCAATCACTGGGACCGGAATGACATTACGCAAGATCAATTTCCAGTAGGGATAGATCATCCGTAAAGGGTTGGTGCTGATTACGGCTCTTCACTTCATTGAGGATATCGTCAATGTTTTGGTGCGGCTGTACGGCTGCCAAAATATCGACGAAATCATCCAACCCCATGATGGTTTGATCAGCCTGCATGATTTCGTAAATGCCATCACTAAAGAGGTAAAGGCGGCTGTTCGGAGGCACGTGGCAGCGCTGCCATTGGTATTGCACATCGGGTAGCATCCCTACGGGCATACCTGAGGCCCGCAAACGGGTTGTGGTCACAACGCCGGCTTCATCCCGAGACACAATAATGCCGGGAGGGTGGCCGGCACTGGTATAGAGGAGTTGCCGATTGGCCTGGTTATAGACGCCGTACCAAATAGTGAAATATTTTTCATTTTGATCGGTCATCTGAAAGGTTTCATTGAGGGCTTTGATTACCCTTTCAGGACGATAAAAATTAACATCGGGTAGAGATTGGGATCGTAGTAAGTTCAATACTGATGTCGAGAGGAGGGCTGATCCCAAGCCATGGCCGGAAACATCTAATAGATAAAGGGCTAGGTAATCTGGGTCTAGCCAGTAATAGTCGTAGCAGTCTCCCCCTAATAGACGTGACGGAATAAACCGGGATTGGATGGTGACCTTACCGTTTAAATCCCGTGGCAAGAGCGATCGCACATAGGTTTCGGCTTCGAACAGTTCCGCTTCTAAGAGTTGTTTCTGCTCATGGAGATCTTGAGTCAGCTGCCACATGCGGACACCAGCCCTCACTCGGGCTTTTAATTCAGCCAAATCGATTGGTTTTGAGAGCAAGTCATCTGCACCCATTTCCAGAGCTTGTACCCGCTCAGCGGCCTCTCCAGGGACCATCAGCATCAGACAGAAGGGGGTAGACAGAATAGGATGCGCCTTGATCTCCTGGCAGACGGTCCTACTGCTGGTTATGCCTGGCAAATCCCAATCACAAATCACCATGGCAGGGTGGAGGGTCTTGATGGTTTCTAGGGCGGTGGTGCCATCATCAACCAAGGTGACCTCGTAACCTTCGTCAGCCAGAACGCGTTGTAAAAACTGACGCGATGCCGGTTCTGATTCAATGACAAGAATCTGTTTCATACCGTAGGAATTAAATCCAAATCTATTTGGCCTGGCACTTTTGCGCTGGGGCTGAGAGGCTCCAATACTGTAGCGAGGCACATCATCGGTCGTTGTTGTCCCTGGGTCGAGTCCTTCTCCTCTCCAACAAAAATCCGTTTAGGCATGACTGATGTGTTTGCACGATAACGGTTGGATCGCTACTGGGTTATGTCAGACCCTTTCCTCTTGTATCCATCTCTTGAGGAGCGGAACTTTAATCTTAATGAAGTGTTGTCCCCTACTAAAGACTGTGGCTGAGTCCAGAATGCCCATTTTGCCGACGGGGATAGAGTGTTAGGACGGTAGGAATCACAGATTGTTGCAGGGCTCACCGTTAGGTGGGGGGCACTTTGTTATGAAGGGAATGGCGATCGCCTCAATTCTTTCTGAGTTTAAAACTATGTCCCCTACCAGCTGCGCCTTGCCGACAAGCTGTGTTGTTCCTGTCATTAAATCTCCCCTTGATTACCAGGCTTTCCGGATCAGCCCTCAGGACACCAACCGTCTAGCCTTGGTGTTTGATCCTACCGTGGCCAATATGTCCTTGACCTACTGTGTTGAGATTTTTGATCAGGGGGGCAAGACGCCACCCAACCGTCACCAAATTGCGGTAGAGATGTTTTTCATCCTCAAAGGTCAAGGGCGGGCGATTTGCGATGGCAAAACAGTGGCCATTCAGGCTGGGGACAGCATTTTAGTTCCCCCGAATGGGATTCATGTGATTGAGAATACGGGGAGCGATCGCCTCTATGCGCTGAGCATCATGGTGCCCAACGAAGACTTTGCCGAGTTGATTCGGGGTGGAACACCGGTCGAATTGGATGCGGAGGATCTGGCGGTATTGCGACGGACTGATCGGGCAAGCTGATCGGTTTCTATCCAGCCTTCAAGACAATGAATCATCGGTGAAGACAACCTAGAGGCATGGCGTTGCAATTTCAGGGCACGAAATATTTGGGCGCTATGGTGACCCAAGATGGGGTCAGGTTAGAGGCAGATGTGTATGTCCCAAGCGGAGCAGGGCCGTTCCCAGTTTTGCTGATGCGTCAGCCCTATGGACGCGAGATCGCCTCCACTGTCGTCTATGCCCACCCCACCTGGTATGCGGCCCAGGGCTATATGGTGGTTATTCAAGATGTGAGGGGCCGAGGCACCTCACAAGGGGACTTTCATGTATTTGAATCTGAAGTTAGGGATGGTTTAGAAACCGTTAATTGGGCGGCCCAATTGCCTGGCAGCAACGGTCGGGTGGGGATGTATGGGTTCTCTTATCAAGGCATGACCCAACTCTACGCCGCCCAAGCTAAACCTGATGCTTTAGTGGCGATCGCCCCAGCCATGGTGGGATATCATCCCTACGCTGATTGGGCCTATGAAAACGGAGCCTTGTTGCTTCAGGCCGGAGCCGGGTGGGCGATCCAGTTGGCGGCTGAAACGGCGCGGCTACAGGGGGATCTTCAAGCCTATACCGCCCTATACGAAGCCGCTAGGCAGCCCCTGTTTCAGAATCCGACCATGGTCTGCCCCCAGGTTTTGGCCCGTTATGGCCTCGATTCCTTCTTTCACCAATGGCTGGCCCATCCCCAAACCGATGCCTATTGGGAAAAAATTACCCCAGACCTGAGCCAAGTCGATTTGCCCATGCTGCATATCGGAGGATGGTTTGACCCTTATCTCCGTGGGGATATCCGCCTGTACAAAGAAATGGCCGCCCGCAGTCATTGCCCCCAACCGTTTTGGGTTGGCCCTTGGAGTCATATTCCCTGGGATTGCAGGGTGGGCAACCGCGACTTTGGCTCCCAAGCAGAGAGCCCGATCGATCGTCTGCAGGTGCGTTGGTTTGATCACACCTTGAAAGGACATCCCTTAGATGAGGCCCTGTCAGGGATCTCATGGTTTGAAATGGGGACTAATCGCTGGCGACAGTTTAAAGGGTGGCCTGAGGCCCAGCGGCAGCAATGGTGCTTGGCTAGCAGCGGTCTAGCCAGCATTCGTCAGGGGGACGGCACGTTAGTGTCTATGGACGAGGACAGTGCAGCCCTGGGACCGCCCCTGACCGACGATACGATTGTCCATGACCCTTGGCGTCCAGTCCCTGCTCTGGGGGGCCATGCAGCGATTCCGGCTGGGGTATTTGACCGGGCCAGCATTGATGGGCGCAGCGATGTGCTGACCTACACCACCGCACCGTTAACGACTCCGCTGGCGATCGCAGGAGAAATAACGGTGACCCTCACCGCTGAGGTCGATAGGCCCAGCTTTGACCTGTTTGTGACCCTGTCAGAGGTGTTTCCAGGGGGGACAATCTATCCCCTCTGTCAGGGATATGGCCGCTTCGAGACCGTCGATGGGGAATCAGCCTATCAACTCCCCTTACAACCCACTTGTTTTTGTCTGGCTGAAGGACAGGCGTTAAGGCTGAGTATCAGTGCGGCTTGTTTCCCTGCCTACGCGATGAACCCTGGCACGGGTCATGGGGGGGGGCAGAATAGCTTGATGGATGCCAAAATCATTACCCTTGTCATCAAGGCTGGCAAGGAGGCAAACTCTGTCATTGATGTACCGGTTGTACCGCCCTTGCCGGTGATGAATCGAGCGATGGAATCAATGTAATAAACGGAGTCACCACCCGGTATCGCTTTGACCACTTTTCTGAGGATGGGGAGTTTCTATCTGGGGTTGTCGGTCCAGGCCAAGGGGTTCGCAATCTTGTCCTAAGGGATCTGCTGGAAAATAGCGCACTGACCATAGGGATTGGGCATTGCCCAATCCCTATGGTCAGTGCGCATGATAAACGGGATGCTATTGGGCCGCGAATCCCTAAGCGGACTGGCGACTGCTATGGGAATTCGCCACCCGCCATTGAGCGACATCCACTACAGTTCAGACTCCACACCTGTTGGCTTAGGTTGGTTGTACATTTGTTCTACCAACGTTTCCATACGAGGCTCTGCGGCAACTGTAACTGAGGGCATAGGTGCTTCAATCCCCTTAGCACCAACCTCTAGAGCCGTTGTATCCATAGCCGTTTCACCCATCGAGGGGGTACCCACTTGTAGGGTTTCAGTGCCCAACAAACGGTGGCTAAGGGTGCCCGAGAAGACGCCAAATACGGCTAAAGCAATTGCCGCAAAGCTAGCCATACAGGTGCGCTGCACCCCTTGATTAAGACGGTTGTAGACTTGCTCTGTGACAGCCTCTGGAGTTTGCCGCGAGACAGAGGGTTGGGGCAGTGCTTGAAATCCCTGACGCAAGTACAACAAACGCCGGTACAAGCATTGGGTCTCTGGATCACTGGTCAACCACGTACTGACCAAACGGTGCTCACTAGGAGAAACTTCTCCGTCCAAGTAGGCACTGAGCAACTCAAAGCGATCGCGCTTAATGACATCCAGATCACAAGCGCCATGATTGAGGTCCTCTTTAAGGAGAGGAGGGCAATCTGCCGAATTTTGGCGATCGCTTACATCGAAATCAGATTGATGATGTGAACTCATATCAGAATCAATGTCCCAGTTGCAGGGAGCTCAGGGGATCGATCGTAAGAGACCCCATGGGCTAACCATGCTTCCCAAAAGTTAGCAATGATCTCACCTAATACTTTTCGTCTAGATGAATCTCTAAACGCTGGGCCCGGTGAGATTGTCGATAGCCAGTCTGGTCTCAACAGTAACGCTGACGCTTTACAAGTCGAATCCGATCATACTCGGAACTTTAGGGAAGTGGGGGGACCGAAGTGATAAGTTTTTGAGCGGCTACTACCAAACCAGTCATGAGTTATGCAAATGACTCTGTCTTGAGGTAGCCAGCCAGATCATCTTGTAACCGATGGCGGGCGCGGGCAATTCTAGATTTAACGGTGCCGAGCGAAACCCCTGTCATCTCAGCGATCTCCTCATAGCTGAGTCCTTGGATTTCCCGCAGCACAATCGTGGTGCGGAACGCCTCGGGGAGTACGGCGATCGCCTTTTGCAGTTGACCATAAAACTCTTGGGTCATCAGCGTTTCTACAGGACTCGGCTCGGTGGCCGGCAATTCCCAATCTACTTGACCATCATCCAGTTGGCGCGGCGCATCCAAAGATAAAGGCGACCTAAACCGCTTCCGTTTGCGGAGCTCGTCGTAAAACAGGTTAGTCGTGATCCGACTCAGCCATCCTTTAAACCGAGCTGGATCTTGGAGTCGATTGAGGTGGCGATAGACCCGAATCCACACCTCTTGGGTGAGATCAGCCCGATCAGACCAGTCCGGGGCAAGATGATAGAGCAACCGCTCGACATGGCTCTGATAGCGACGGACCAATTCTGAAAAAGCAACTTTATCGGGACGATGCTGAACCTGACAATGCTCAATGAGGTCATAGTTTGACAGCTGCGAGGGCTGTTCCTGCCTCAAAGCAACGGGCAAGCTAGCGGTCGGCCAGAGTGCGGACAACGACTGACTCATGGGTAAGGATCCAACTATTTCAACAGCACACGGAAAGCAGAGACGGTTTCCCATTCCGACTGATCAGTAAGTCCCTGAACCTTACTTATCCCTTGGGAAACAAGCACTGATTGTGTTGTACTGCAATGACCCCTGGCTGTAGTAGTGACCTTGTGCCTCTCTGTTTTTTGGCACAGTTGCCTTAGGGGAGGAAAATTCGCCCTAATCCCTCAAGAAGATGCATAGCATAGTGGGGTTATACTCAAGCCGTAGGCACCTTTACAGAACCGATGCAATATCTGGCCAAGGTTGAACCGATTGGGCCTGACCATACAGTGCCCCTACGGTTACTCGCCCGCCATATTAAGGACTACATGTGGGAGAGGCTGGCGGATGAGCGCGTCGTGACCCTGGCAGCGCCCCTTACCTTTCACGCCGGGGCGTTGGTTCTGGTCAAGCTAGACGAGAATGATGAACATGGCATTGCCGCTGAGGATGCGGTGCCATGGGTGATGGATCTGATAGACACCTTTTTGGCCCAGGGGGTGACCCCCCGGACCCTAGAACAAGAAGTGGAGCGGGCCGAGCAGTGGCGGCAGTCCCTCACGTTAGAGAGTCAAGAAGTGGATCGACGATCCCTGGAAACGGCAGCTCGGCGAGATGAGATTCAAGAATTGGAAAAAAGCCTCAAGTTAGAGCGTATCGAACTGGAACGGCGGGAGGCAGAATTGCAGGACCGCCTAGAGGGCTTAGGTTCTTAACAAGGCTATGCCCCACCACAAGCCTTTTCCCCAAGAGACGATTTTGCCTGCTGCTCGACTATCGGGCCGCAGGTAAAATCTTAGGCAAATCGCTGTCCTGGCTGGCCTGACTCTCCTGAGTCGGCTGCTCTGAGAGCAGCAGGTCCCTCAGTAAACGGGCCAGAGCCCGTTGCGTTAAGTTGCCAGCAATCCGTTGCCCCATGTCACGGGTCTCGGCCTTAAACAGCAGTGGGGGGGCAATGCGCGCCACCATGGCCAGATCAACCCCCTGCGTTTGCCTCAAAATTTCTACAATGCGAGTCACTCGCTCCCAGGTATCGCTGGTGAGCGCTGGGGTGGCCGCGGTCGGGTGATCGGAATCTAGCGCTTGGCCGAAGCGTTGCAGGAGGGTTTGCCGCAGGGAGACCACCATGGATTGCCCCAACTGATCGAGTTCGCGGGCAACTTCGTCCGCGATGCGATCGCGAATAAATGTGCCTC
>JAQCKL010000070.1 GCA_027592485.1 Cyanobacteriota bacterium | reverse complement strand
CATGGCACTCACCGGAGATGGGAAATGCTTCTAGCTTATGTCTTAATGCAATTGGCGACTGCTATAGCAGGGGGGCATAGGGAGCAAGGGATTTACGCCCCGAGGGCTAAGGCAGTAGCGCAATCCCTAGGGCGCGTCATCGGTCAGTTAGTGACCCAACCCTTGTGGAACAAGCATGGCCGCGCCCGCACCCCAAAACCAGCTAGGGCTGAAACCGTTGCGGTACAGACATTGGGTCGCTCACTGATGACAGCCCCTAAATAGCCGCCAAAAATTCCTGGGCATTGTGGTGCTGCTGGCGGAGATGCATCAGGGCGGCCTGCTCTATTTGGCGGACCCGCTCGCGGGTGACGTTGAGGTGCTGACCGATTTTGGCTAGGGTCATGCCTTCGTTGTCTTGGAGGCCAAAGCGCATTGCAATCACCTGCCGCTGTTGAAGGGGTAGGGTTTCGAGCATATCGCTGAGGTTGGAGCGGAGGGACATTTTAGCGGCATAGTCCTCCGGCGACACCCCTTCGTATTCGAGCAAATCCCCTAGTTCAGTCTCTTGATCGTCCCCCAGGCGCATATCAAGGGATAAGGTCTGACGGCCATGTTTGAGATAATCGCGCACCTTCTCGACCGGAATATCCAATTCATTCGCAATCTCTTGGAAGGTGGCCGATCGCCCCAAGGTCTGGGTCAGTTGTCGCTGGGTCTTCTTGATTTTGTTGAGCTTCTCGTGAATATGAATGGGCAGACGGATGGTGCGGCTTTTTTCAGCGATCGCCCGCGTTATCGCCTGTCGAATCCACCAGTAGGCATAGGTTGAGAATCGATACCCCTTACCGGGATCAAACTTCTCCACCCCCCGCTGTAGCCCCAGAGTGCCTTCCTGAATCAGGTCTAGAAACTCAAGATTCCGCTTCAAATACTTTTTGGCAATGTGGACCACCAGCCGCAGATTGGCCTCCACCATTTTGCGCTTAGCCCGCTGCCCCGCATTCAGAACAGCTTTAAGGTTGGCTTGACTCAGGCTGGCGGCCTCAGCCCACTCCGCCCAGGTCGGTTCATGGTCGAGGGTTTCCGCCAGGTCGGCTTTCACCTGTTCTAACCGCACCAACTGTTGAACGGCTTTACCCAAAACCACCTCTTGCTCATGGGTGAGCATGGGCACCTGACCCAGTTCTTTTAAATAGGTACGGACCAAATCCGTATCAACTTTTTGGGATTTGAAGGTACTCATTTTTCAGAAGAAATAGATACGACAGTTTCGCTAGAAATTGGGCAAATCGAAATCGCAGCCTCAGGCTTACTCGCCTGCATAGCCAACATCGATCTCGACAATTTTTCAGTGCTCTAGCCAGCGATGAATCACCCGATCAGGACTCAACCTAGCTTTTTCATAGAGACCAGCTCGACAACAAATCGTAGCGTTGGCTCCAAGGCTCAGCGGCCTTACAGCCTAGAAACAATGACGTCAGGCGTGAATTAAATCTTAACTCGATTCATTAACTATTGTAAACACTCTCTCAGGATTTACTGATGGGAGCGGACTGCTGGCTCTGGAGGAGGGTTGTCAAAGCAGCCTGTGGATTGACTCAGAACGCTTTCCCGTACGGGTTTCACCCCTACACCCTGATGGCAGAGATGGGGTAAATTTTGGATATCAGATTTACAAAACTTTTCTTTTAAGGGTGATGACCATGTCCTTGCTGCCGGCTTTAACCTTTTGTGTGCCCCTCTGGTCCGTGGGAATCGCCCCTGAAAATGATGGGTTAGCCCGCAACACGGGTCTCTCTATGGACTATTTGGCGACCCTTGATCGTGACGCCCTTGATCGCTGGTTCTTGGCGCTTTAGAAATCCCTCAATAAACCCTGCAGTTATCTGGGATTCGATGCACCCATTTCAACTCCGAAGACGTTAAAGGAGATCATTGTGAACGGTAATTTACGCGTTGGGAATTTGTTTGGCATTCCCTTTTTTGTCAACGTATCTTGGTTTTTTGTCCTAGCTTTGACCACCCTCAATTTTGGTGGTGGCCTGTTGGCCCAATTCCCTGGCCTGGGGGGATGGGCGATTGGCCTAGGGCTGATATCCGGGCTACTGCTGTTTGCCTCGGTGCTGTTGCATGAGCTGGGCCATAGCGTTGTGGCCCAACAGCAAGGGATTCGGGTTAACTCTATTACCCTGCTCCTGTTTGGGGGCTTGGCCAGTTTAGAGGAGGAAGCCAAAACCCCGGCGGGATCCTTCTGGATTGCGGTGGCCGGTCCCCTGGTGAGCCTGGCGTTGTTTGCCCTACTGTCATTGGTGGTGGGGAGCGGAGTGCTGACCGGACCTTTGGCAGCCATCGTCGGTTTGCTGGCCTATATCAACCTGGCGCTGGCCACCTTTAATATGCTGCCGGGGCTACCGCTCGATGGGGGCAATGTATTGAAGGCGATGGTCTGGAAGGTGACGGGTAAACGCCACAGTGGCATTCGCTGGGCCAGTCGGGCCGGGCAGGTGATTGGTTGGTCGGCGGTGGTGATCGGTGGGTTATCGGTGCTGGGGCTCTCGAATATCGGCAGCTTCTGGACCCTATTGATCGGCTGGTTCTTACTGCAGAATGCCGGTCGATCTGCACAATTTGCCAATGTGGAAGAGGCCCTCTCTGGGCTCACCGCTGCGGACGCGGTGCTTGATAACAGCCCCGTCATCAATGGAGATGAAACCCTGCGTCAACTGGCGGACACGGCGATTATGGTGAGCGGCAGGGACTGGCGACAGTTTTTGGTCAAAGATGGTGAGGGTCAACTGCTGGGTACCGTGCATCTGGATGTCCTCAAGGAGATGCCCTCTGAGCGGTGGTCGAGTCAACGGGTACGAGATTGGGTGCAACCCATGGCTAAGGCGGAGATCGTCCCCTCTGATCAGCCGTTAATTGAGGTGATTAACCTGTTCCCAAAACAAGGGGCGCTAGCGGTGACCCGAGCCAATGGCACCCTAGTGGGGCTGGTGGAGAAGGCTGAAATTATCCACCTGTTGCGAAAAAAGGGGCAGATGCAACTGACCTAAGGGGCTGGGTCCCTAGCGGATGGCCAAGGGAATTGAGATCGCCATCTTGTCAGGTATGCTGCGGCGGTAGCCCTACAGTGGCCGCGCTAGATGAGGCCGCCCCGTCTAGGGGATTTGAGTGGGATGCGACTATGAATTGGGAGCCCAAAACCGATGAAAGCAACCGCGATCGCCCTATCCTGCCTGAGTCTGGCCGGACTCAGCGGCTGTGAAATCTTTGAGCAACCAGTGGTGCCCGCACCGGGCGAGACGACCGCAGCCAGTGAGCTGCCCCCAAAACAACTGTTTGACTTCCAACCGATTCAGGGCACCCCTTACTTGATGGCCCCGATCAACCGCAGCGACGACCGCTCCTCGTCTTTTTCGTCCTATGGCGGCGGTTACACCACCCATAATCTGGTGTTTTTGGATGCGGTCACCCTAGCCACCCAGCGATTGTTTGAGACCAATGACTACCTGATCGTCAGCACGACGGAATATGGGGAGACCATTGACGGCAATTTTGTCACCCAGTGGCTGGTTTATCTGGTAATTACCGCCGATAGCAATGACGATGGCGGGCTCGACCATCGCGATCACATGACCCTGGCCACGACTAATGATGCGGGTGAAGGCTATACCGAAGTGATTACCGGCATCGACAAGACCTTTGGCATCACCCTGGTCGGCCCTGGATCTTTAGTGGTTGCCTATGAGCAAGCAGGGACTAAAACCGTCAGCAAGGTGAACTTGACGGAGCCAGCCGTAGTGAATACGCAACCCCTGGTCGATCTGGGGGCTGAGGTGAAATAGAATTCAGCCGAAATGACCGGCAGGCTACTCTACGGTGATGGTGATGGGCTCAGAGAGTACCGGCTTGTCGTGGGGGACATGGGCATAGTTGCCCAGCAGCAACTGCAGGGTATGTTCCCCTGGGGCAAGGTCCAGCGTGGTTTCGGTTTGGCCCCCGCCAAAGTGCTTGATCTGGTCCGTCGCGGGTAAGGGCTGGGTTAAATCGGGCAGTTCGGCTAAATCGACGAGTAAATGGTGGTGACCGGTATTGTCCTTATCTACCCCCGCCGGAGCGATCCCCATGCCCGCAAGGCCAAACTTGACGGCCACCGGACTCGATACGGTTTGCCCGTCCACCGGTGCAATCAAGTAGGCATAGGCATTGGCCGGGGCCGCAGACACCATCCCTGCAGCGGCGGCAGGCCTAACCCACCCACTCCAGAGTCCGATCACAACAATTGCGAAGGTGATGATAGCCCGTTTCATACGCTGATCCTGAGTGCTGACCTCTCTATGCTGCGATCAGATGCAGCGCTTAAGCAAGCACCCTAGGATTTCTGGGCCATAGGCCAATGGTGTGGGCGATCGCCGCAGTAAAGACCCGCTACTGGCCCAGCGCCAGCTAACGGTGATATCAGCCGTCAATCAAGCCCCATGCCTAGGGACCCGGCGCTACGGTCAAAACGTGACCCTCAAGGACAATCGCCCTGGGGAATTTCCATTCGTTTCAAGCTCTTGATCTATTGCCAGCAGTCTGACGGGGCGCTTGGCAGTGGAGCTGAGCAACCGTGATCTCTCCCTGATGTCTGCCCCGATCACCGAACATGATGGGGCGATCGACAAAAATCAGTCCTATCTGGCCCAGATTCCCCCATGGGCTCAGCATCAACGTAGCCTCGACACCGCTTCATCACGCTCGAAATCCAAACTTGATGCACTCAGATTGACTTTGATTAGGGGTCGCCCCTCAGGATCAGTGCTGTTCCTGATCCACTATCGGTCAGCCGTCAGAACCCAACACAGGAAAGCCCTAACGGCACTGGGGGACCCCGAAGCAGCCCGGACCAACCTGAGAGGCTTTACAAAGTAATGTAAGGATCTGGCCTTTTCATTAAGTTATGTTGTCACTCCCTTGATCCCGGTGCTAACGTCGGAGCCATCTGGACAAATCAATCCAGATTGCCCCCAAGTCCCGTTCCCATTGAAGCCCTCTGATGGGTTTAAAAGGAGGATCTGATGCGTTGTGTAATGGTTTTCCCAAGCCGCAATTAAGCCCGTTAATACACAGAGAACCAGATCAGCAAGACATCACCTTTCGCCCCACTCATTTAGCCCCAATCATTTAGCCCTACTAAGCGCACGCCAGTCTACAGCCTATCCCGTGCCCGACTCGTCCACAGCCACATCCCGATCTGGGGCGATCGTGATCCGTTTAGTCCCCTGCCATAGCCGTCAGAAAGCTCATCGATCAAACCTTCTAGCCTTAAAGCGTGCCAGAGGCTTTCTGACCCCAGCGCTCATCGCGCTGACTCCCATGCTCATCCTCGAACAACATTAAGGCCCCCAGGCACAGCGCTACTGCTAGCCGCTGCTACGCCCCTGGTTCCGAAGTTCCCCCTTGCGGTTGCCTGGTCTGGTCTTAAGTCAGGTTTCTGATTGCACTGAATTTTGCTCGGCAGCACTGCCCATCTGAAGAGGCCTGCGATCGCAGGTTCGATGGGTGCCTTGAGGCTGTCTGGGCCACAACCCCCTGGAGGTTTATTGCTATGAATCTGCAAGGAAAAACCGCTCTCATTACCGGCGCATCCCGTGGCATTGGTCACGCGATCGCCCTAGAACTGGCCCAACAAAAGCTGCGCTATGTAATTCTAGTGGCCCGTAACGCCGACCGATTGGCCGAAGTGGCTGCCCAGGTGGAAGCTTTGGGGGTGCGGGCGATCGTCCTGCCCCTAGATCTGACTCAACCGATCGAGGTGAATGTGGCCATTGCCCAAGCGTGGCGCAATTACGGCCCCATTGACCTACTGATCAACTGTGCCGGGGTCTCCTATCAAATCCCGTTCCTAGAATCGCGGCTGCCCCATGTGCAATCCGAAATTGCCACCAATTTGATCGGGCTATATACCGTCACCCGCCAGATTGCCCGCCGCATGGCGGCCTATCGGCAAGGTCACATTGTCAATGTCTCTAGTCTGATGGGCAAAGTGGCAGCGCCCACCATGGCCACCTACTCGGCCACAAAATTTGCCATTCTCGGCTTCAGTCAGGCGTTGCGGGGCGAGTTGGCCCCCTACAACGTGCGGGTGACGGCACTGCTGCCCTCCCTGACGGATACCGATATGGTGCGGGATTTTCGCTGGTTTCGGGGGGCACAACCCATGACCCCAAAGCAGGTGGCGCAAGCCCTGGTTAAGGGATTGCATTGGGGGACGCCCGAAATCTTGGTGGGATGGCAGGCCCACCTGGCTGTGTGGTGTGGCCGGGTCGCCCCCCACCTCCTAGAGCGGCTGGTGCGCTGGTCGGCTCCCCAACCCCGAGTGGAGAAGTCCCTGCGGGTGGAGAAAATCTATTAAGCGTGTGGCAACGGAATCATCATCCGCTGCCGTTTATAGCGCGGGTCTTAATCCCCGGCGCGATTACGCGAAATAGGTTGGCATCCAGAAAGATGCCCTATCAAGGCTGTGCCAACACAACTAAGGGACTGCAGAACCTCACCGCTTGGGCTAGGTGAGGTTTTACCCCCTGCAACTCAAGGCCAGACACTTTGCTACACAGGCCTTTGACAGAATTCTGCCTAATGGATGGCTCCCAAGGAGGAGAAATAAGAGGGATTCAGACACCCCTTAAGCCGAATGGGCTTTACAGCCAGGGCTTATCGGCACCCAGATTTTCCTCTATGCTGATGAATATCAAGAATTTCAGGGTCTTCGAGCCATGGGGCACATCCCATGACTAATCCATTGCAACTGGGTCCTCCCATCCCGATTCCTTCAGAGGCTTGCTTGATCAATGTTCAGACGCAAATCCGCTCCGCTCCTCACCTACATCAGCCAAAAAACCGAGTTTGAGGGCATCCTCCACGCGGAAGGGATGCTGCGGGTAGATGGCATCATCCATGGCACCGTCGACATTAAAGGGGACCTGGAGATTTCGTCCACGGGTCTGGTAGAAGGCCCTGAGGTCAAAGCCCACAACATCATCGTGCAAGGGCTCTTAAAAGCGCGGGTGTTTGCCAAAGGCAAACTCACCCTGAGCCGTACCGCCCGCCTAGAGGGGGATGTGGTCGCTGGTGCCCTGGAAATCGAGGAAGGGGCCTATTACACCGGCTATATCGAAACCAACGACGCCAACAAAACCCTACCTGCGGCACGGGACCTACCTGAACTCTACGGCACCACGGAAACATCGCCGAAACTCTAGTCCTCAGCGGCGTCAATTCCTTAACCCTGCCGGTTTCTAGTCCCCTTTCCCCTGATGCTCCCCTGCATTCGCGGTTGGCACTGATGCGATCGGGTACCAGCTAACGTCCGCCCAGGCAGGCGAATGCCACCACGAGGGCAGACCACCAGACCCAACCGGGTAGGGCGAAGCCCCACTCCCAGAGGTGGGGGATGCTATCCACCAGGTTAGACATCAGGGTGGCTAGGGCCAGTAATACGAATAATGCGAATAGAGCCATGGGGGTTTACCTTGAGACACCGATCAGGGATTTTGCCCTGGTGCGGGTCCCGATCTTTTTGATTTGCACTGGTTGGTTTTGTCCTAAGGTAACGCCGCGACGGGCAGGCTGCACTGGCCGTTGGTTCATTAAGGTCATGTCCGCCTGGGTCAGAAGGGTGGCCAGGGCAATCTTCATTTCGTACTGGGCCAAAGCGTAACCCACACAGCGGCGCACCCCGCCGCCAAAGGGCATGAATTCGTAGGGGGAAAACTGCCGTTCTAGGAACCGTTCGGGTCGGAACTGCAGGGGTTCGGGGTATAAATCTTCTCGCTGATGGATGAGGTAAATACAGCCCATCAGCAACATCCCCGGCTCTAGCTGGTAGCCGCAGAGTTCGAGGGGCACCTGCAATTGACGGGGAAAGGTCAACATGGCTACGGGATTAATCCGCAGGGTTTCATTGCAAACGGCGTTTAGGTAGGGCAACTGCAACAGTTGGGAGAGATCGCCGGAATCCAACCCATCCAGTTCCGCCAGCAGCTTTTGTTTAACCTTGGGCAAAGCATGGATCCAGTACATTGCCCAGGTCAGGGCCGTGGCGGTGGTTTCGTGACCCGCCACTAGCAGGGTCATCAGCTCATCCCGCAAATCTTGATCGCTGAGGCCATTGCCGTCCTCATCTTTGGCCGCCAGTAACAGGGAGAGGATGTCGATGCGTGCGGGGTCGGGATTGGCCCGCCGGTCCTGAATTTCGGCAAACAGCAGGGCATCGGTTTCCTCGGCCAACCGCTGAATTCGTCCCCCAGGACTCCAGGCCCCAAAGTCTTTTTGCAGCCAGGGCATGAAAATAATCGCCGAAGCCAAGGGGGTATCGGTCATTTCCATGCGCAGGCTAAGAAGTCGCTCTAGCTGCCCATAGCGCTCCCCCTGGTGGAGGCCAAACACCACCTGCAAGATCACCCGCATGGTGATCTTTTGCATGACGGTACGGACATTGCGCTGCTCGTCAATGGGCCATTGGGCGATCGCCTCCTGGGCGATCTGCTGAATAATCTGGCCATAGGCCTTGAGCCGTTCCCCATGGAAAGGGGGCATCACCAACTGTCGTCGTTGTCGGTGCTGCTGGCCATTCAGCAGAATCAAGTTTTGTCGCCCGATCAACGGCTCCAAGATGGCGTTCAAGTCCCCTGGGGCGGTAAATTCTTTGCCCGTGTCGTGGGTGAGCATGTACTGCACCGCCTTCGGCTCGTTCACAAACACAAGGGGTCCATTGCTGGTCCAAGCCACCGCAGCTTGGAAGATATCGCCATACTGCTCGAACTGGGTCTGCATATAACCGACAGGATCCAAAATCCATTGGCCGGTTTGCAAGAACATCGGTTTAGTGACGATCGGTGCGGTGGGCATGGGGAAAATCCTTTTGCAGTAGAGCGACTGTTCCGATAAGGTGCCAAAGTCTGGCGATATGGGCCAGCGGTGGGGACAGGCTACACTGCTGAGAGTGATCATTTCCTGACGTTGGCCTTCCCCTAGTATGAACTTTCTGTCTCAGTTGCTGCCCAATCGAACTCAATTCTCAGAGCGGCGGCAATCGCGACGGGTGCGGGGGGTTGAGATCAAAACCGAGACCGAAATTGCCACCATGCGCCAGGCCGGTCAAATTGTGGCAACTGTCTTAAAGGAAGTGGCCGAGTACGTGCAACCGGGCCAATCTACGGCGGATCTAGATACCTATGCCGAGGCCCGGATTCGAGCCATGGGAGCCACCCCCAGCTTTAAGGGCTACCACGGTTTCCCCGCCAGCATTTGCGCTTGCCTCAACGACGAGGTGGTCCATGGCATTCCCCGACGGCGGCAGATTATTCGCGCTGGGGATTTGCTAAAGGTGGATACCGGAGCCTATTACAACGGTTTCCATGGGGACTCTTGCATCACCATTGCCGTGGGCAAGGTGTCAGACGCCGCCCAGCAGTTGATGACTGCAGCGGAAAAAGCGCTCTACGCCGGGATTGATCAGGTGAAGGCGGGGAATACCCTGCTGGATATTGCCGGGGCGATCGAGGACTGTGTCCACGGCGATGGCTACAGCATTGTGGAAAACTACACGGGTCACGGGGTGGGGCGAAATTTACACGAACCTCCGTCGGTGTTTAACTTTCGCACCCAGCAGTTACCCAATATGAAACTGCTGGCGGGAATGACCCTGGCGATCGAGCCCATCCTAAATGCGGGGTCAAAGCATACCCGCACCCTTAGCGATCGCTGGACGGTGGTCACTGTCGATCGGTCCCTGTCGGCCCAGTTTGAGCACACGGTGCTGGTCACCGAGACAGGTTACGAAATCTTGAGCGATCGCAGCCAACTGTAACCGTCGGTACACTGCCCATCACCGCTTCGCTCCATGATCCCTAGCAGTCGGGTTGGCCGTACCTCTTTTAGGGGCAAACGCAGGGAGTGCAGCGCCATGCGAATTCTTTTGGTCGAGGATGACAGTCATTTAGCCACGTCATTATCAGAGGCGCTCGCGGCCCAACGATACACGGTGGATGTAGTGTATGACGGTGAAATGGCCTGGCAGCAGTTGGCGCTGTTGCCCTACGACCTGACCTTAATGGATGTCACCCTGCCCCAGTTGGATGGGTTGGCCCTGTGTCAGCGGATGCGATCCCACGGCGTCACCTCACCAGTGCTGATGTTGACAGCCCGAGACACTAGTCGAGACAAGGTGGCGGGGCTAGACGCGGGGGCGGATGCCTACATGGTGAAGCCCTTTGACTTGGCGGAGCTGATTGCCCAAATTCGAGCGTTGCTCCGGCGCGGGCAGACGGGGGCCAGCACCACCCTGATCTGGGGGCCGTTACGGCTGAATCCCAACACCTATGAGGTCAGCTACCAAGACAGCCCGATCCGGCTGACGCCGAAGGAATTTGCCCTACTGGAATTGCTGATGCGCCACGGACGCCGGGTGCTGAGCCGCTATTTCATTTTGGAATCGCTGTGGCAGCTAGAGGATCCACCGGGGGAGGACACGGTGAAGGCCCATCTGAAGGCGTTACGCCAAAAGCTCCGCAAGGCCGGAGCCTCACGGCATTTCATTGAAACGGTACATGGGTTGGGCTATCGGTTGGAGCCAGTGGATTAGGGGGGGCTCACTGGAATTGCGCCATGGGGATGTGAATCTCAAAACAGATGAGCAGGTAACCTATGCAACCCATGACTAGCCGCCCCAGAGATCCCCTGAAAGGCATCTTGACCCCAGGATGCCTCACTGTCTTGTCCCTCTTCGTCTTGGGATTCAGCAGCCCGAATGCAGTTGATCAGATCCAGGCCAATGAATTTACAAGCTTTGCAGACTGGTGTGAGCATCGAGATCACCTGGACGTCGATGCCCGACATACGGTTGAAGTATTGCTCAACCATTACGCCGAAACCGAGGACTGCGATCGCGCTGACGCAATCCTCAGCGAGCTGACTGCTCTGGACATGTACGGGGCAATCGTTGATGTAGCGCCCTTGTCGTCCCTGGTCAATGTAACTGATCTCCGGTTACACAACCAAAACATTTCAGATATAACGCCCCTCGCAACATTGACTAATTTAGAGCGTCTCGATCTGAGCTACAACCAGATTTCTGATTTAACCCCCCTATCGAATTTAACTTCGTTAGATTTCCTAAATCTTGAAGGCAATCAAATCACCGATATCCAACCCCTCTCACAGCTAACCCGTTTGAGAATATTGGATTTGGCCAACAATCAGATCGTTGACCTTACCCCGCTGTCAATGTTGGGAAGGCTAGAGAGCCTGGGCCTGGGCCTCAACCAAATCATCGATATCCAGTCCTTAGCTGAGCTTACCCAACTGCGGCAATACCTGGACCTAGCCAGAAATCAAATTGTAGATATCCAACCCCTAGCGCCATTAACTCAATTGAAATTCCTTAGTTTGGCGGAGAATCAAATTACTGATGTTACCCCGCTGTCAA
This sequence comes from Cyanobacteriota bacterium, assembly GCA_027592485.1. Taxonomy (GTDB): domain Bacteria; phylum Cyanobacteriota; class Cyanobacteriia; order Phormidesmidales; family Phormidesmidaceae; genus PCC-6406. The sequence continues at coordinate 1,090 of JAQCKL010000070.1, read as the reverse complement.
ACTTGATAAATCTAGAGAATCTAATTCTCAGCAGCAATCAAATTATGGATTTTCAGCCGTTGGCCACACTGACCCAATTACGAGGTCTGATCATCGATAACAGACAGGAGGTTGATATTACCCCGTTATCAGCATTGACAAACTTAGGGTCTCTAATTCTCATAGGAGATCCCTTCCCTGCTTGTCCTATTGAGCCAGCTTCTGTATGTGAGTACTATTCGCCTACTAGTGAATAGGATGTATTGCTGTCAAGAAAACCCACCATTCTCATCCGTACTGAGTAGGGTGCGTTGCTGTCAAGCAAACGCACCATTAGGCAAAAAATGTTGCATTCTATATGATGCGGTTGGTCCTGATAAGCTTGGAAGCAGAAACGCACCCCACCGAACTAGCCTTTAGCTATTGGTTGCATAGTGTCTCCTGGGGATTGTAGCCAGGCAGTGGTAAACCTATCACTGGTCCTGATGCATGGTTATCCAACGAGGTTGAAATGAAACTGTTCCGAGTTTTGTTGGCAACGCTGCTCGTGCTAATCGTTATGCAAGCAGGGACCGCTCTTCGGGTGTGGCGTCTACGGCTCACCAAAAGCTGCCCCGGTTGCCAATTGCTCGGAGTTGATATCAAAGGTGCAGACCTAAGCGGTGCAGACCTCAGAAATGCAGATTTGCGCTGGACCCGCCTTGATTCGGTGAATCTGACGGATGCTGACCTAAGCGGTGCGAACCTAGCAGATGCGGAAATGAATAACGTGACGACGCTCAACACAGAGTTCTGTGGTGCAACGATGATGAATTCTGTCAAAGGCTATTGTCGCTAGCCCTCGACCTACTAGCGCCGGGCTGATGGCCTTCGTGCTATGGCGCTGACCAATTTGCTTAGGACACCGAGTCCTTAGCGCATAAGCAAATTGGCTCGCAGTCTTGTCCTCACCGGACCTGGCGACTGCGATACCCCGCTAATCCTCCGATCTGAGGCCACTATAGCGCTGGCCACTTTGCTTAGGACACCAAGGATCGTTCTGATCCTTGGTGTCCTAAGCAAAGTGGCTCGCAGTCTTGTCCTAATCGGACTGGCGACTGCTATAACGTTG